>JACZXN010000064.1 GCA_022571575.1 Chloroflexota bacterium
ACCACCGCCTCGTCCCCGGAGTTTTCCCGCCCGAGGTGCTCCCGTTCGATATCCAAGATGACCTGCCAGGCCCGCTGGCGGAGTTGGACCAGGGATTCTCCGTTCGGCATGGACACCTTCTCCGGTCCCGAGCGCCAGGCGGAAAACACCTCGGGCCATCCCAGGCGCATCTCCTCGCCGGTCACCCCCTCCAGGTCCCCCAGACTGAGTTCTTTCAGGCCCGGCTGTTTCGACACCGGCACCGGGGTGACCCTGGCGATCTCCTCGGCCACCTGCACGGTCCGGATCAAGGGACTGGTGTAGATGGCGGAGTGGCCCCATCCGGCGGCGGCTTTGGCCGTCTCTCGGGCCTGGGCCAGACCACGCTCGTTCAGCTTGATGTCTTGGTGGCCCTGAAATCTGCCCAGCTTATTCCACTCGGTCTCACCATGGCGCACCAGGATGAACTTCACTCTTCCGCCCCGGCCGGCCCGGACCCAGTCCCACGATTTAGGCGCCGCACCTCCACTTCCTCGATCTTGACCCGTTCCATGACCTTGATGGTGATCCGTAGGTTGCCGAATTCCATGACGTCGCCGACCTCGGGTATGCTGCCCAGCCGGTCCAGAATGAACCCGGCCAGGGTTTGGTAGTCTCCCTCGGGGATCCCCAGATCCAGCTCCTCGTTGATGTCGGAGATGGCCAGTCCGGCGTCCATGAGGAAGGCGTCACGGCCCAGGGCGGTAACCGTCTCTTCCGGGGCTGAGCCCTCTTCTCCCATCTGACCGACGATCACCGCCATCATCTGTTTCAGGGTCGCCAGCCCGGCGATGCCGCCGAACTCGTCAACGGTGAGCACCGCGCTGTGACCGCCTTCCCGCATCTCGTTGAAGGTCTCGCTGACGCTCTTGGTCTCGGGAACGAAGAAAGCGGGCCTGATCTGTGCGGTCACGCTGGCGCCGGAGTCCTTCCGTGGTCCGTGCATGCCAGCCAGAATGTCTTTCACCGAGAGGACGCCCACCACGTTCTCCATGGTCCCGTCGTACACCGGGAACCGGGTGTGGGTGTGCTGGGCGTAGACGGTCAGGAACTCATCCAGGCTGGCGCCATGCTCGATCCACACGATCTCCGGCCGGGGGGTCATGATCTCCCGCATCTGACGGTCGCCAAAGCGGAACACCTTCTCCAAGAGTTCGGCTTCCCCAGCATCCACGGCGCCGGTCTGGGCCCCGGCGGCGATCATCATGCGGATCTCTTCCTCGCCGATCTGGGGCGTTACGGCGGAGATGCCAAGGGCCCGGTTGGTCAGGGTGCTGAAAAGCTGTAGCAGACTCACCACCGGAGAAAGAGTCAGTTCCACCAGCCGGATGGGCCCGGAAACGGCAAATGCGACGCGCTCGGAGCGGCGCCAGGCGATGTTCTTGGGCACGGTCTCGCCGAATAGCAGCAGGACTGTGGTCACGCCCGCCGTGGCCGCCAAGACGGACAGGGTCTTGTCGGTGATCAGGTTCAAGGCCAATACGGTGGCCAGGGCCGCGGCCGCGGTGTTCACCAGGTTGTTGCCCAACAACACGGTGGCCAAGAAACGCTCGGGGCGCTGGATGATGTGGGAAACCCGGTCCGCACCCGGCCGCCCAATGCGGACCAGATGCATCAAGCGTGCCCTGGGGAGGGCGATAAACGCGGTTTCAGATGCGGAGAAGAACCCCGATAGACCTAGAAAAATGACCAATAAAGCTAAACGCCATGAATCACCGGCATCCATCAGTGGAAGCCACCTCCAAAGGCCGCGAAAAGTTGCCCTTAGGCAATATCGGGCCTGATGACGATGATAGCATCGGGCCTAAATTAGTGTAAAGTTGGACTGAGACCGGCGATTCACGCGCCGGATATAACCAGGAATCAACGATCGATCTATGGCAATCAAGATATTGGGCATCGAGACTTCGTGCGACGAGACTGCCGTGGGGGTGGTGACAGACGGCCGCACACTCCTCGCCAACGTCATCTCGTCCCAGGCAGACCTGCACTCGCCATACGGGGGCGTGGTGCCCGAGATCGCCTCCCGGCAGCATGTCCGCGACCTGGTCCCGGTGCTGGAACAGGCGGCCTCCGACTCGGGGCTGGGCCTGGAAGACATGGACGCCATCGCCGTAACCTTCGGCCCGGGGTTGGCCGGCTCTCTGATCACCGGGGTCAACGCCGCCAAGGCCATCGCCTATTCCCTGGGGATACCGTTGATCGGCGTGAACCACCTGGAGGGGCACATCTACGCCTCCTGGCTCGCCCAGGGGGACTTGGAGAACGACCCCGGCTTCCCGCTGGCCTGCCTGGTGGCATCGGGCGGCCACACCGACCTCCTGCTGATGGAGGGACACGGTAGATACAAGCTGGTGGGGCGCACCCGGGACGACGCCGCCGGCGAAGCCTTTGACAAGGCCGCCCGGATACTGGGGCTGGGTTTCCCCGGCGGCCCCGAGATACAACGGGTTTCAGAGGGCGCCACCGGCGAAGAGAAGCTGCCCCGAGCCTGGATGAAGGACACCCTGGACTTCAGCTTCAGCGGGCTGAAGACCGCCCTGCTGCACCTGGCCCAGGACCGGGGTATCTATCCCTCTCCGGAAGATGGCTTGGACCAGGCGCGCCAGACGTATTTGGTCCGGGAGCTTGCGGCGGCGTTCCAGGAATCGGTGGTGGACGTTATCTCGTCCAAGCTGGTGGCCATGGCGGACAAGTACCGGGTCAAGGGGCTGGTGCTGGGCGGCGGCGTAACCGCCAATGCGCGGCTGCGTGAGGAGATCATACGGCGTTCGCCATTGCCGGTGATCATTCCGCCGCCGGTCCTCTGCACCGATAACGGCGCGATGATCGCGGCCTGCGGCTACTTCAAATACCAGCGCGGTGAGGAATCGGCCTTGGACATCGACGTGGACCCTGGGCTGCCCCTGGGTTAGTTTCCGGGCCGATTCGTGGGCAATCCGGTCACACCCGGTCCAGAATGTCCTCTGATCAACTGCCGGGCGGCGAAGGCCGCATCCACGACCTGGTAAATCTCGTCTCCGGCGGTCTCCCCCCTGAATGGAAAGACCAGCCTCACGCCGTCCCCTTGGAACGCCACCTCGCCATCGGGCTTGCTGAAATAGAACTGGGCCATGACACCAACCCCCGACAAGATGGCCAGGAAGACCAGAAAGGCCACCAGGTCCATGCGGATGAGGGGTATGGTGGGCCCGTCGATCCGGCCCGTCAGCCAATAAGCCAGCAGCACGTAGAAAAAGACGCCGGCGATCACCATCAGTCCGCCCTGGAACAACGTCCCCTTGCTGCGCCGTCCCGCGTTCACCGCCACCGCCCTGACCTCCTCCACCGGCATCAGCATGGTCTCGTTCATGCCGTCCCCATGTCCGAAGGCGATGACCCTTTGGTTGGTCAGCACCAGCATCCGGCCCGGTTCCTCAATGTCTGGGACCAGGCCCTTCTCGGGGCAGAAAGCATGGGTTACCGTCTCCCCGGAGAGGAGACTCACTTTCCGGATCTTTCTTCCAGGACTGGGTGCTCCAGCGCCGCTTGGCCCGATGGGGTCACTGGGGAGAAAGCCGGCGTTTATTTCCTGCGCGTCCGTGGCCGTTTTTTGCGCGCCGGGGGCATCGTAAGACCGAGTCTTGAAGCCCTGGTGCAGACCCCGATACAACCCTTGTTTCAGGTCTTGGTGCAGGCCCCGCGAGAGACCCACCGGTGTTCCGGGCCGCATTACCGACTTGCGCTTGGGCTTTTTTAACGGCCGCTTTACGGGGAAAATTTTGGGCAGATTATTGGGCAGATTACCGTACAAAGGTCATTCCTCTCAGATGCCATACTATCATAGGGCAGAGGCCACTCGACACGTAAAACGGGGCCGGATCGGAGGCCGGCCGGCCCACCGCCCAGACCGGCCGGTCTTCCGGGTTAAACTCTGGGGCTGAACTTCGGGGCCAAGCTCATCATGTTGACACTGGGAGACCGGTTTGGTAATCTTTAGATTCAAAGGCTGTGATGGAGACGAGTAGGCAGGGATAGGCGCCTAGCGAGCCTGGTACGGTGAAAGCAGGCGCGCCGAAGCTGAACCGAAAATCCCTCCGGAGCCGCCAGTTGAAACCCCTCTGGAGATGAGAGAGGGCCAGTAGACCGGGCCGGGGTTCGTACCCCCGTTAAGAACGACGGGACATGTTGGTGTCCTGCTAGAGAGGTCCCGATACGATCGGGATAATTAGGGTGGTACCGCGGGAATGTAACGTCCCGTCCCTATGTGGGATGGGGCTTTTTTATTGCCCGGAAGCGGCTCTCCCGGTTTCTTGCTCTGCAGGAGAAATTCATACCAGCGCCGGTTCGTTGCTCTGCACGAGAAAGTCCCACCGGTGATGGAAGCTGCCGATGGAGGGCGTAATGAAGCTCAAGGGCTCTGAAATCATCTGCGAAAGCCTGCTTAGGGAGGGCGTCGATGTCATCTTCGGCCATCCCGGCGGGGCGATTCTTCCCTTCTACGACGCACTCTGGTCGTATCCCCAATTGCGCCATATACTGGTGCGCCACGAGCAGGCCGCGGCCCACGCCGCCGACGGCTATTCCAGGGTCACCGGCAAGGTGGGCGTCTGCGTCGCCACCTCCGGCCCCGGCGCCACCAACCTGGTCACCGGCATCATGGGAGCCAAGGCCGATTCCGTGCCCCTGATCGCGATCACCGGCCAGGTCGCCCGGGCATCCCTGGGGACCGAGGCCTTCCAAGAGTGCGACATCTGCTCCATCGCCGCGTCCTGCACCAAAAGAACGTTCATGGTGATGACCCCCAGCGACCTGGCCCCAACCATCCGGGAGGCCTTCCACATCGCCCAGGAGGGCCGGCCGGGACCGGTGCTGATCGACGTTCCCAGGGACGTGCAGCTTGAGCTGACCGAGGCCGAGTTCCCCGAGGTGACCGCCGTCCCGGTGCCGGAGGTCTCCCAGGAAGCACTGGAGCGGCTGAAAGAGGCGGCCCGGTTGATCAACGAGGCCGAGAGGCCGGTGATCATCAGCGGCCACGGAATATTGACCTCGGGGGCCAACCGGGAGCTGAAATCTCTGGCCGAACAGACCGGCATCCCCGTGATCACCACTCTGCTGGGACTGGGCGGCTTCCCGGGCGGTCATCCCCTGAACATGGGCATGCTGGGGATGCACGGCATGTACTGGTGCAACATCGCGGTGGACCAAGCCGACCTGATCCTCGGCGTGGGCATGCGGTTCGACGACCGGGTGACCGGCAAGGTTGACACCTTCGCCCCCCACGCCCGGATCATCCACATGGACATCGACCCCACCCAGATCGGCCGCAACGTGCCGGTGGAAGTGCCGGTGGTCGGTGACGCCAAGGGGCTGCTCCAGAGCCTGTTGCCCATGGTGAACAACACCCCACGGCCCGAGTGGATGCAATTCATCGAGAACCTGAAGCGGGACCATCCATCTCTGGCTATCCCCGCCAGCGACAAGCTGCAGCCCCAGACCGTGATCAGCACCCTGGACACGTTGCTTCAAGAAGACCCGGAGACCACGGTGGTCACCGGCGTCGGTCAGCACCAGATGTGGGCCGCCCAATTCCTCTCGTTCAACCACGCCAACTCCTTCGTCTCCTCCGGCGGGCTTGGGGCCATGGGCTTCGAGCTGCCAGCGGCGATGGGGGTCCAGGTGGGCAAGCCCGGCGCCCCGGTCTGGGTGGTCGCCGGAGACGGCGGCTTCCAGATGACCCTTCAAGAACTGATCACCGTAGTGGAAGAGAAGCTTCCGGTGAAGATCGCCCTGATCAACAATGGTCACCTGGGCATGGTGCGCCAGTGGCAGGACATGTACTTCGAAGGCCATCTGAAGGCGGTGCCGATCCCGGGCCCAGACTTTGTCAAGCTGGCCGAGGCCTACGGCGTGGGCGCGGTCCGGGTCACGGAGCAGGAGGACGTCCTGCCCGCCATGCGGCAGGCCCAGGCCCACGACGGTCCGTTCCTGATCGAGTTCGTGGTAGACTCAACCACCAATGTCTATCCCATGGTCCCGCCGGGCGGCTCCCTGGCCGACACCCTGGAAGACCCGGCCACGGCCGTCAGAACGGGGAGTTAACGCATAGCGTAACCAACCTCGCCCCGGCCCAGACCGATGAAGTTGAGCCGGTACAGCTCCGCCGGTGAATCGCGCCGGTGGAGCCGTCCCCGGCAGACTATACGGAGCCCGTGTGGAAAAACTTACGATTCAAGAAGCCTCCCGCCGCCTGAACATCTCCCAGCGCGACATCCGGGAATACATCAGGAAGGGCGAACTAAAGGCCGAGCGCGACACCGATTCGGAGCATGGCCGCTGGCTGGTGGTGATGCCCGACGACGGCTGGGAAGACAAGTTCAAAGCCTACCTGGACGAACTGGACAGCAGCATCACCCGCTGGTGGTGGGTGAACGAAAGCAAGAATGGGTTCGTCCATTATCTGGAGAACACGGGCATCGAAAACGTGGAGCCCGAGTATCTCTGCGGACAGCCGGGAGAGAACCTGTGGTCCTCCGCGGGCCATACCGAGGCCGACCGTTGCATCGAATGCCTCATGAAGGCCACCGAACAGGGCCTGCCTCTGTTCGAAGATGACCTGAGGAAGGGCTAACCCCCGCCGCCGGGGCCGCCGGCCCCGATGCCCGGCTCGGTCATCTTCTCCAGATCGAGCAGTTCGTCCAACTCGGCATCGGACAGTTCCGTCTTCTCTTTGGCCATCTCTCTGATGGTCGTGCCCTTGGCCGAGGCCTCTTTGGCGATGGCCGCCGCCGCGTCGTAACCGATGGCCGGGGCCAGAGCCGTTCCCAGCATCAGCCCTTTCTCCACCATGTCCGGCCCCACGCTGGTGGCCGTTATCCCTTTGACGCACTGGTCAGCGAAGTTGTGGGCCGACGCGGCCAATAGCGAGATGGATTCCAATATGTTGTGGGCCGCCACCGGCATCATGGTGTTCAGCTCAAAGTAACCGCCCTGGCCCGCCAGCGTCACCGTGGCGTCGTTGCCCACCACCTGGGCCACCACCTGAATCACCGACTCGGAGATCACCGGATTGATCTTGCCCGGCATTATGGAACTGCCCGGCTGGACCTCGGGCAGGACGATCTCGCCCAGCCCCGCCCGGGGGCCCGAGGCGATGAACCGGATGTCGTTGGCGATCTTGTGCAGGCTGATGGCGACGGTCTTCAGCTCGCCGCTGGTTTCAACCAGCGCGTCCAGAGAGGACTGGGCCTGGAAGTGGTTGGCCGTCTCCTTGATCAGCACCCCCGATACCTGGGAGACCACCTGGCAGGTGCGGGCGGCGAACTCCTCGTGGGTGTTCACTCCGGTGCCCACCGCGGTGCCGCCCAGGGCGACCTCGGCCAGTGCCTCTTGGGCCCGGTGCAACCGCTGGACGCTGTACTCGGCCTGCCCGGCGAAACCCTTGAACTCCTGCCCCAGCCGGACCGGAGTGGCGTCCTGAAGGTGGGTGCGGCCGGTCTTCACGACGGGCCAGAACTCCTCAGCCTTCTTGTTCAGCTCTACTCCCAGAAACTCCAGGGCGGGGATCAGGTCTTCTTTGATGGACAGCAGGGCCGCCAGGTGGATGGAGGTGGGAATGACGTCGTTGGAGGACTGGCACAGGTTCACATGGTCGTTGGGGTGGACCAGTCTGGAGCCCAGGTCGCCGCCCAGAATCTGGCTGGCCCGGTTGGCGATGACCTCGTTGGCGTTGGTGTTGGTGGAGGTGCCGGAGCCGGTCTGGAAGATGTCCAGAACGAAATGCTCGTCCAGCGCGCCGTCGATGACCTCTTGGGCGGCGGATACGATGGCGTTGCCGGTCTTCTCTTCCAACAGTCCCAGGGACATGTTGGTCTTGG
>JACZXN010000065.1 GCA_022571575.1 Chloroflexota bacterium
CCTGGGCGGCCCCATCGCCCTGGTGCAAGAGGGCGACATCATCACCCTGGACATACCCAACCGCCAGTTGAACGTGCGACTCACCGACGAGGAGTTCACCGACCGGAGGAGCAAGTGGCAGCCCCTGCCGCCCAACTACACCACCGGCGCCCTGGCCAAGTACGCCAAATTGGTCTCCTCGGCGTCCCTGGGCGCGGTGACCGGCTGACGCGGCGGAGGAACATTGCTTTGCTCTTAAATCTGTCATACTATGGTAATACCACAGTATTCCCAAGGTATGACCATGGCTAAGATCGCTATCAGTCTTCCAGACGAAGTCCTCGACGCCGTCGAGAAAGAACGCGCCGCAGCGGGCATCAGCCGCAGCGAATACTTCCGCCGGACGGTTGAGGAACACCTCAGCCGCGAAAAGGAAAAGGAAGATGTGGCACGGTACATACAGGGCTACTTGGACGATCCGGAAACGCCGGAAGAGGTGAGATTTGCGGAGGCGGCGGCCCATTACGCCTTTGACGGCGAATCCTGGGAAGAAGAGTTCAATAAATGAAACGGGGCGAAGTCTGGTGGGCCAACCTACCCGCCCCCACCGGGCACCGTCCAGTGGTCCTGATATCGCGGGATGAGGCCTATTCGTACCGTGAAATGGTCGTGATCGCTCCGGTTACCCGGCGGATACGCGGCATTCCAGCAGAGGTGACATTGGGTCAAGAAGACGGTATGCCCCAGGTTTGCGTGGTGAACCTGGACAGCATGACTACCATCCCCAAAGCAGGACTACAACGCCGGATCACCGGCCTGAGCGCCGATAAGATCCGGGCCGTGGATTCAGCCATCCGCTTTGCCTTGGGACTGGAGGAGTAATGGCCGCCATGCCAAAGCTCGGCCAAGCGCTCCAAGACCGCCCCACAGTCACAAAACGGGCGGTGACGAAGTAACGCCATGCGGAGAAAACAGAAAGACTACAACAAGCTGGAGCTTGAGACCATCGCGGCCCTGCGGGCCGAGGGCCACGACTCCTTCTCGGAGATGGTGGGGCCCCTCCGCCGCCGCATGGCCGAACAGACCGGCCGGAAGAACAGGCCCACGCCGCGTCTGGTCCGGTTCTCCGTGACGGCGGCTGGGCTGGCCATCGTCGGCCTGTTGTTTTTGATTGAATTTATCAGATAGACCGGCAGTCACCCGGCAACTATAGCGGGCCTGAGGGCCACGAAGATCAGGAGATAGTTGAATATGGCTACGGGAACCAGGGACTACGGCGAAGAGGCGATCCAGCGCCACCGGGAGACCAGGGGCAAGGTCAGCATCGCCCCCAAGATGAAGGTCGAGACGCTGGACGACCTGTCCATCGCCTACACCCCCGGCGTCGCCGCGGTCTGCATGGCCATCGCGGAGGACAAGTCCGAGTCCTTCCACCTGACCAACCGGGCCAACACCGTGGCGATAGTAACCGACGGTTCGGCCGTGTTGGGCCTGGGCAACATCGGGGCCGAAGCGGCGATGCCGGTGATGGAGGGCAAGTCCATCCTCTTCAAGGGCCTGGCCGACATCGACGCCTACCCCATCTGCCTGGCGACCCAGGACAACGACTCCATCATCCAGACCGTGCGCAACCTGGCCCCGAGTTTCGGCGGCATCAACCTGGAAGACATCGCCGCGCCCCGCTGTTTCGTCATTGAAGACGCCCTGCAGGACCTGGGCATCCCGGTGTTCCACGACGACCAGCACGGAACGGCCATCGCGGTGCTGGCGGGAGTGATCAACTCTCTGCTGGTCACCGGCCGCAAGATCGAGGACACAAAATTCGTCTTCGCCGGGGCGGGCGCCGGGGGCATCGGCTCCACCAAGTTGCTGTTGGACCACGGCGCCACCAACGTGACCCTGGTGGACAGTGTCGGGATCATCTCCCGGGGCCGGTCCGACCTGACGTCCGTGAAATCGGCCATGCTGGATACCACCAATCCGGAGAACACCCATGGCGGACTGGCCGACGCCCTGCGCGGGGCCGACGTGTTCATCGGTCTTTCCGCGGCCGGCGCCGTCAGCGCGGAGATGGTTTCGTCGATGGCCAAAGACTCCATCGTTTTCGCCATGGCCAATCCCATCCCCGAGATCTGGCCCGACGCCGCCCGAGACGCCGGGGCCGCCGTGGTGGGCACCGGCCGCAGCGACTTCCCCAATCAGATCAACAACAGCCTGGTCTTCCCCGGCGTCTTCCGCGGCGCGCTTGACTGTCACGCCACCAGGGTGACCACCGCCATGAAACTGGCCGCCGCCACCGCTCTGGCGGCCCTGGTCAAAGAGCCCACGAGGGGGAACGTCATCCCCTGGTCGCTGGACCGGCAGGTGGCCCAGACCGTTGCCGCGGCGGTGGCCGGGGCGGCCTAGCGCCTTCATGCCATATCAAACCCCTCAACGCGTGACCGTGGAGTCACTGGACCGGTTCCGGGCCAACCTCCAGTCGCTGGTGGCTGAGAAGGCCAAGACCCTGACCGGCCTGCGTTACTGCGACCTCCGCATCGAGGTCCGGGAAGAGCGCGGAGCGGTGGCCGAGAACGGCGCGGAGAAGGCCAGCTCCGAGGACTACGCCTTCGACTTCGGCGTCCGCGCCATCGCCGGGGCGCGCACCAGCGCCTCCGGATACTTCGGCCGGGTCCTGGGCACAACGGACCTGGACCGCCTGGAAGACGTGGTCTGGGACGGCATCAAGCAGGCCCATAGCCGGGCCCGGGCCAGCGCCAGTCAGAAGTCCCAGCTTAAAGGCCGCTACACCCATCTGGGCGGCAGTCTGACCGCCACCGACCTGGCCCCCGTGACAGTCTGCCAGGACACGGTCCCGGCTACCTACACGGACGACCCCCGGCAGGTGCCCTTGGCGGAGACCGTCAAGATGGCCGTGGACGGATGCAAAACCCTGCAGAGTCAGGGAGACAACATCGTCTACGCCGCCTGCTCGGCCTCCACCTTCCTGCTCCGGGAGCTTTTCCTGAGCTCCGACGGCGCGGACATCGACCAGAGCTTCGCCCAGACCGAGGGGTTCGCCATCGCCATCTGCGCCGGCGAGCACGGCAACTTTGAGCTTTACGATTTCACCGGCCACCAGCGCGGCTGGGAGGTGCTGACCGAAGGCTATTCCAACGGGCCCATCGTTCTCCCCAGCTTCCTGGACTTCTGCCGGAAGCTGGGCTCGGACGCCGTGGAGGTCGCCGGCGCGCCGCCCCTCAGACCTCCGGACAAAGAGGTAACGGTGGTTACCAACCCCCATTTCAACACTTTGTTGGTCCATGAGGTGGTCGGCCATCCCTCGGAATTGGACCGGGCGCTGAAGTACGAGACGGCTTACGCCGGGCGCTCCTGGTTCCTCAAGGACCTGGAAGACAACCAGCTTGGCAAGCAGATAGCCTCGCCGTTGGTCACCGCCTACTCGGACCCGGTCATGGAGGGCTACGGCTCCTTCAAGTACGACCACGAGGGCACCCTCGCCCGCCGGGCCTATATCCTGCGGGACGGCGTGCTGGAGGAGTTCTTGAACAACCGCCAGACGGCGGTCATCATGGGGGTTGAGCCCAACGGGTCGGCCCGCTCCACCGAGGCCCAGTTGGTCCCCCTGATCCGGATGACCAACACCATCTTCGGCCCCGGCCGGCAGGACCCTCAGAGCATCATCTCAGAGGTGGAAGACGGGTATTACATCGACGGACACCGGACACCGTCCATCGCCGAGTCCCGGGAGAACTTCCGCATCACCGCGGTCAAGGTCTACGAGATCAAGAACGGGCAGTTGGGCCGGCTGTACCGGGACGGCGGCATCACCTCGGACAGCCGGGACTATTTCATGTCCATCGACGCCGTGGGCAACGACCTGCGGGTGAACCCCATACCCAACTGCGGCAAGGGCCAACCCATGCAGGCCAAGCGGATGAGCAACGGCGGACCCACCATGAGGGGCGTCGCGCGGCTGACCGGGCCCGGTTAAAATGGGACCAGGCTAGACCAGACCAGGGGGGAACAATGGCCGCAGCATTAGTAGTGATTGGCATAGTGGCCCTATTGTCCACGGGATTGGCCGTTATCCTGATGTTTCGGCTGCTCAAATCTGAGGGCGGCGCCCGCGGCCAGGACAGCGCCCTTGGCCATCAGGTGGGCGAGATCCGCCAGGGCATGGACCGGGTCAACCAGGCCATCCAGAACCTGAACGTGGACCGGGCCAAGCAGTCAGAGCGCCTTGAAACCATGCTCACCAGCCTGAACAGCAGCTCCTCCGCCCTCCGGAATATCCTGGCCAACACCCAGGTCCGCGGCCAATGGGGCGAACGCATGGCCGAGGATGTGTTCCGGCTTATCGGCTTCGTCGAACCGGTGAACTACGTGAAGCAGACGACCATCACCGACGGCCTTTCACGGCCCGACTTCACCATCTTCATGCCCGACAATAAGAAGCTGAACATGGATGCCAAGTTCCCTCTGACCAACTACATGAAGTTCGTGGAGGCGGAGTCGGAGCAGGAGGCCGAACAACACAGCCGCGCCTTCCTGCGCGACGTGCGGGACCGGACCAGGGAAGTCGTGGGCCGGAACTACATCAATCCCGAAGACAATACCCTGGACTACGTGCTGGTTTTCATCCCCAACGAGACCATGTTCCACTACATCGTGCAGCATGGGCCCGACGTGGTGGAAGAAGCGCTCCGCAACAAGGTGGTGCTCTGCTCGCCCATCAGCTTGTTCGCCATACTGAGCGTGATACGCCACGCCCTGGACAACTTCGCCATCGAGCAGGCCTCCAACGAGATACTGTCCGAGCTGGCGGTCTTCGACCGGCAGTGGGACCGGTTCGTGAAACAGATGGACCTGGTCGGCAAGCGGTTCGAATTGGCTCAGAGCGGCTTCGAGTCCCTGGCGGGCACCCGCCGCCGGGCATTGGAAAGGCCCTTGGGACGCATCGAGGCCATCCGGAAGCAGCGGGGCGTTCCGGACGCGCCACAGGGCGGCTCCGGGGATGCCGACGACATCGTTGCCCTACCCGAGTCCGAGTTGGCCGAATCCGCGACCAGCGAAGAGTAAACGTCAGGGTAACCATCTATGATCATCGGGACCACCGGGACCACCGGACTCACGAGGCAACCTGGGCCCAATGACCAGAAGGACCAACGATCTTGCTGCCGTTAGCCGACCTGCGCCGCGCCGTTAAGGACGCCCTTTCATTCGCCTCGGCCCAGCCGGGCGTGGAGGAGGTCGAGGTATTCGCCTCCGCCGGGGCCAATCTCACCGTGCGGCTCAATTACACCTCCCACATCCCCAGCAACGGAGTGGAGGAACCCAAGTCGACCGAGGGCTACGGCCTGGGCATCCGGGCCGCTTTCCGGACTCCCGAAGGCGTCAGGACCGGGTTCGGCAGCGAGCCCACCGACCTTTCGGTGGATGGCGCCGCCCGGGCCCTGGAAAAGGCCCGTTCCGGCGCGGTCTCCGACCCGGAGTTCGTGTCGCTGCCCAAACTGGATGCGCCACTGCGCCGCGCCGCCAAAGAAAGCGGCGCACCGGATAATCAGGAGCCGGCCAATTACGACCCGGCATTGATGCGCATCGGGGGAAAGGGG
Source organism: Chloroflexota bacterium (assembly GCA_022571575.1). The sequence continues at coordinate 5,595 of JACZXN010000065.1, forward strand.
CTGGTGGACGCCGGCTGGCGGATGATGGACCGGGCCCTGGACTCCTTCCAGTCTTCGGAAGACCTGATGGGACTGGCCGGGTCGCCGGAGAAGATGTCCCAGCTCGGCCTGATCCTGGGCGGGGACGTGGTCATGCTCCAGGACCGGATGGCCATCGCGTCCACCCATATCCCCAGGGTCCAGACCGAACAGAACACGCTGATCATGTCCTTCGCCACGGCCATGATCGAGACCCAATCCAGCAAGGGCAGCGGCTGGTCCGTGGGCAGCAGGCTGGCCGGCTTCACCGGAGAGGCCGCCGCCGAAGCAGCCCGCAACGCCATTTTGTCCATGGACGGCCGGCGCATCCCCTCCGGCAGCTACAATGTGGTCCTTGGGCCCCAGGCGGTGGCCGAGATACTGGAATGGGTTTTGATGCCGGGGCTGTCACTGGACATGTTCTACGCCGGGGCCTCGCCGTTCATGGGCAAGCTGGGCCAGATGGTCGCCTCGGAAGACTTCAACCTCTATGACGACGGCGCCGACCGTGGCCTGCCCAGTTCCAAGTCCATCACCGACGAGGGTCTGCCCACCGGACGCACGGACCTGATCCGCGAAGGCCAGCTTTCAGGCCTGCTGGCCGATTACTACAACTACCAGCGCATCTTGAACGACCCCACCGGAAGGGAGAAACTGGGCGTCCCGCCCAAGGATGCCCTGGAGAGCATCGCCCCGCGCAACGGGTTCCGGCCCGGCAACGGCGGCGGCCGCGATTTCGGCGCCACCCCCAGCGCCGTCTCCAGCAACCTGGTGATCGAGGGCGGCCGGGGCCACAGCCGGGAAGAATTGCTGCGATTGGTTGGCGACGGGGTCTACATCGGCCGCATCTGGTACACCTACCCGGTGAACGGCATCACCAGCGGGGACTTCAGCGGCACCATCATCGGCGACTCCTACCTGATCAAGGACGGCAAGCTGGCCGCCCCGTTGAAGCCGAACACGGTGCGGATGAACGACAACGTCCTTCGGCTGATCAACAACATCCTGGGCATCGCCACCCAACGCCGGGGCACCGTGCGCTGGTCGTCGGACCAGGTGACCTGGGCCCCCGAGATTGCGGTGGCCGGGTTCGGACTGGAGGAGATCTCCGAATACATGGAGAGCGTGTAAAAGGAGCGGACCGATGGCAGAAGAACAGGTCAAGTTCGAGAAGATGGACGGCGTTGGCATCATCACCATGAACCGTCCCGAGTCCCGGAACGCCTTAACGCCGGATATGGTTGCCCAGATGGGAGATGCCATCCAGGCTTGCAAGAGGCCTGACGTCCGTGCGGTGCTGCTCACGGGCGCCGGCGGAGGATTTTGCTCCGGCGCTGATCTGAAAGTCGTCGTGGAGACCCTGGAAAATAGCGGCCAGGAAGGGGTCCGGGAATACATTCGCACGTTGGCCAACGATCTGCATACCAAGGTCGTCCTGGGCCTGCGGCGGTTGGAAAAACCGGTGGTGGCCGCCGTCAACGGCGTGGCGGCGGGCGCGGGCTTCAGCCTGATGCTGGGCTGCGACCTGCGGGTGGCCGCCAGCAGCGCCCGGTTCCTGATGGCCTACGCCAACATCGGCGCCCCGGCAGACGGCGGCTCAACCTATCTGCTGCCCCGCTTGGTGGGCTACGGCCGGGCCATGGAGTTATATCTGGCCAGCCAACCTGTCAGCGCCCAAGTGGCCTTGGAGATGGGGTTGGTCAATCAGGTGGTCGATGACGAAGGATTGCACCGCCACGCCATGGAGACCGCGGTCCGGCTTGCGCGGGGGCCCACCTTGGCCTACGGCCGGGTTAAGGCCCTGTTTGACCAATCATGGGACAACGGCCTCGCGGCCCAACTGGACGCCGAGACCGAAGCCTTTGCCGACATCTGCCTGACCGCCGATTTTCAAGAGGGAATCAAAGCCTTCACCGAACGCCGCCAGGCCCGGTTCCAGGGGAAGTAGGCCGGTTCTTGCATATTTACAGAGCGTTGGTCTACGGAGAAAACGCCGCTACTTAAGATAACTTGTTCAAAAAATCAGACGGTTTCGTCGGTTTAATTTGGAATTGGGCTTCAATCTTGGCGGCTCTGGCAAGGATGCCCCTGTCACAGGTTAAAAAAACCCCGCATCCAGCACGGGTTGCCACCATAATATGATGGGCGTCCGTCCGTTTAACCCCGATTTCCCACAGAGCTGAGGAGATAGAATCATCACTAACAA
>JACZXN010000001.1 GCA_022571575.1 Chloroflexota bacterium
TGAAAGTTCCCGGTGACGTAGACCTTGTCGAACTGGCCGCCGATGATGTGGAGCCAGGACTCATCATTGGCCTGTCCGTAGTAGAACCGGACCTTCTCCCCCACCTTCACCTTGAGGGCGTCGCCGCCGGTCACCGCGCCGACCCGGCCGTTGGTCACGACGAACGAGGGGTTCTCGGCGGTGACTCTTTCCTGGGAATATACGTGCCGGCCCGGGTCATCGGCGGAGGGCTCGGTATAGAAATCTCCTTCCATCAGGTAAAATTCTTTGTCCACGGGGGGCAGCCCGCCCTTGGGCAGAACTATGATTGACCCGTACATCCCCGACGTCACGTGCATCACGATCGGCGCGATGGCGCAGTGATAAACGAAAGCGCCCTCCTTCAGCGTCTGGAACCGGAACGTGGTCTGCTGTCCCGGACCCACGATGGAGGCCGCGCCGCCGCCCAAGGCCCCGGTGGCCGCATGGAAGTCCACGTTGTGGGCGAATCTGTTGCCTGCCAGGTTCTTGATGGTAACCTCGACCCAGTCGCCAAGGCACACCACGATGGCCGGCGCCGGGACCGCGCCGTTGAACGTGAGGAACGGGAAAGTGACTCCCGGAGCGATCTCCGCTTCAACTTCAACCGTCTCCAGGGTGAAGCGGACGTTTCTGGGCGGTCCGTTGCAGTCTGGAATCTCCGGCAGAGCGGGGGCGGGGACCAGTTTCAGGTCAACGTTCCTGGGCTTCACCTCATCAAAGGAACGGGGTTCGTACGCCGGTGCGATACCGTCCCCATCTGAGGCCTCCACAAGGGCGGGGCCCGAGTTCGAGTCCGACCCGCAGGCCATGGCAAGAACCAACAGTATGCCAGCGATCAACATGATTAATCGTTTCTTATGCAGCATCGGTATCCACTCCTTTTCGATTTCAATCTGTGCCTACAAGGCCCACAATTATCGACCTGCTAACCATGGTGAACCGGTGTAAAATCTTGATGAATCCAAAGATTGTGAAATGCATCTCAACTATATGCTGCCGCCCTCACACGCGGTATTGCCATCTAGCCATGAAAAGGGGTGCCAATTGGTCAAGCCCGCAGAGAAAGGAAAGGTCAGGGTTAAGCAGGACGCAGACTATATATTTCACGAATTGACCCGGAGCATCTGCCCCGAGTGCAAAACGGTGATCGACGCCCAGATCATCATCCGCGACAACAAGGTTTACATGCGGAAACGGTGCCCAACCCACGGCTGGTTCGAGGGCATCATCAGCTCCGACGCGCAGATGTACGTGGACTCGGTCAAGTTCAACAAGCCCGGAACCATCCCTCTGGAATTCAGCACCGAGGTTAAGGACGGCTGCCCCCTGGACTGCGGCCTCTGCCCCGAGCACAAGCAGCACATCTGCCTGGCCCTGATCGAGGTCAACACGGCCTGCAACCTGAACTGTCCCATCTGCTTCGCCAACGCCGGGGCGGGGTTTAGCCTGACCGTGGAACAGGTGGAATTCATGTTGGACCGCTTCGTGGAGACCGAGGGCGACCCCGAGGTCATCCAATTCAGCGGCGGCGAGCCGACCATTCACCCCGACCTGTTCCAGATGATTCAGGCCGCCAAGGACCGGGGCATCCGCCAGATCATGGTCAACACCAACGGGGTCCGCATCGCCCGGGACGACAAATTCCTGGACGAACTGGCCGAGGCGAACCCGGTGATCTATTTCCAGTTCGACGGTCTGCGCCGGGAGACCTACGAGACCATCCGGGGCGAAGACCTGCTGGACCTGAAGATGAAGGCCCTGGACCGGTTGGCTGAGAAGGGCCTGGACACCGTGCTGGTGGCCGCCATCGAACGGGGCGTGAACACCGATGAGGTGGGCGCCATACTGGAATTCGGCCTGAAGCACCCGGCGGTGCGTGGCGTGGTCTTCCAACCGGTGACCCACGTTGGCCGCCACACGACCTTCGACCCCATGGAAAGGGTGACCATCCCCGACGTGATTCACGGCATCGTCGACCAGACCGATGGCCGGTTCATCCTGGAAGACTTCGTGCCCGTGCCCTGCTGCTTCCCCACCTGCCAGGTAAACTCCTATGTGTTCGTGGACGGCGACACCACCGTGCCGCTGCCCCGCCTATTGGACATCGACAAGTACCTGGACTACATCACCAACCGCGCCCTGCCCAAACCCACCAATTCAGCCGACGTGCAAAAGGCCCTGGAGGGGCTCTGGTCGGCCTCGGCCGTGCCGGGCACCGAAAAGACCGCCGGCCAGTTCCAATGCGCCTGCGGACCGGGCCTGGAACTGGGGTACGAGTTGTCCCACCTGAAAGACCACATCTTCCAGATCGCCATCAAGGACTTCCTGGACCCCTGGACCTTCAACGTGAAGCAGGTGATGAAGTGCTGCGTGGGCATCCTGGTCCCCGACGGCCGGATCATACCTTTCTGCGCCTACAACTCGGTGGGATACCGCGAAGAGATACGGGAGCAACTGACCCAGGAACGCTCGTTGGAGATAGCCCGAAGCAAGATAAGATTTGCGGAACAGAGTAATAAAGGTAATAGTTAAGGCCTGCCACTCGGAAATCGCCAGGAGCAAGATTGAGTTTGCGGAGCGAAGCGGAAGCCAAGGCCTGCTGCGCCGACCTGTATCAGTCGGACATGGCCAAGTTGATAATGGGCGACACCCTGCACCCCGGCGGGCTGGGCCTGACCAACCGGCTGGGCCGGCTCATGGGGCTGCGATCGGGCGACCTGGTGGCCGACCTGGCCAGCGCCCGGGGGGAGAGCGCCCAGGCGTTGGGCCGGGTGTTTCGTTGCAACGTGCTGGGGGTGGAATTCGGGGCCCAGGCCGTGCGTGATGCTCACGATAGCTCCCCGGCATCGGGCCGCGCGCACTTCGTCCGGGGCGACGCCGAATGCCTACCCCTGCGTTCCGGGGCCTTCGATGCCGCGGTCTGCGAGTGCTCGATGAGCCTTTTCATCAACAAGGCCCAGGCCGTGGCCGAGACCGCCCGGTTGCTCCGGCCCGGCGGCAGATTCGGCCTCAGCGACGTCACCATCGAGCCGGACTCGCTGCCTCCGGAGCTGGAAGGCGAGTTGGGCCAGGTGTTGTGCATGACCAGCGCCCTGACCGCCGACGGCTACGTGGGTCTGCTGGAGGATGGCGGGTTCACCGTCACCGAGCGCCTGGACGCCTCCGGTGAGATCGTCAAGATTCTGGACGAGGTTGAATCCAAACTGGCGGCCTTCCTGGTGTTTCAACGTATGAGCGGCGTTGAATCGGACGACCCTTCTTCGGGGGAATCTGATTCGGGGGGAAGCCAACTGGAACGGTCGCCCGAGCTGGTGGCCAAGGTCCGGGAGATGGTGAGCTCGGGAAAGCTGGGTTACTGGCTATTCGTTGGAGAGAAACGCCCCTAGGGGAGAGAAACGCCCCTTAGGAGAGAGAAACGCCCTTAGGGGTTTTTCGGATTCCCAATCTCACACCCGTCCCATCGCTATCCCCTGGGGCCAGCTTGGTATATTATTGGATTGGGATCATCCTGTTTCTGGCGGGGCCATGACCACTTTAACCCCACTACCCACCATCCAGAGCGGCCCGCGCATCCCCGCGCAGGTCAATGGGCCAAAGGCCGTAGAGACGTCATGATCGAAGGCCTGCTACTGGTTCAAAAAGTCGTGCTGGCAGTCGCCGCCGGGTATCTGTTGGGCGCTCTGCCCTTCGCTCACATCGCCTCCCGCCTCCGTGGTATCGACGTTTTCACCACGGGCAGCACCCTGGCCGGCACCGCCAACGTGTTCTTCAATGTGGGTCACCGCACCGGCGCGCTGGTCTTGGTGGGAGACGTGGCCAAGGGTAGCGCAGCCGTCTTCGCCGCTTGGGCTCTGGGTGTCCCTCCGGCCCTGATGCTGGTGGCCGGCGGCGCCGCCGTGGTGGGTCACTGGAAGTCGGTCTTCACCGGGTTCAGGGGCGGCGACGGCATGGCCCCTTTGATGGGCGTATCCGTGGCGCTGATGCCGGCATTGGCCGTGCTGGGATTTGCCGCGGGTCTGGCGACAGTCGTGCTCCTGCGTCATTCGGCCTTGCGTTCCACCTGGGGAGTATCGATATGTTTCCTGGTCATGCTGGCCATCAGCCAGTATTACCAGATCGAGCGGGACCTGGTTTCGGGATTGGTCGTTCTGGCTCTGTTGGTCCTGCTGCGGAGCAGGTCCACCAGGCGGCGGAGACTCTATGCTGAGTCCCACCCGGTCTACCGGGACACGGAGGAAGAGGACGGCCTGGAAGACGGCGGCGAGGTTGATACAGACCCCGATTCGGACCTGGGGCGCGCCGCCGATCGCCCTTAGACCAGGGCGTTGGGCCGAGGCGTTAGTCTGGCCCGTTAATCCGGGTCCCCCTGGCCGTCTTCCGGCTCCCTGACCTCGCGCAGCTTCCTCATTTCCAGGGCCCATCCCAGATGCTCGTCATGGGCGGCGTCTTCGGCCAATTCCGGGGCGATCGCCAGCACCCGGTCCAGGTGCTTCAGGCAAGCGGCCACGTCGCCGATCCGCGAGTAGATCCGGGCGGCGTTATAGTGGGCGGAGGCCAGGTTCGGGTCGGCTTCCAACGAATGCTTGTACTCCTTCAGCGCTTCGTCCAGATCCCCCAACACCTCCAGGACCGCCCCCCGGTTACTGCGGGCCTCGGCGAATGACGGGCGTGACTCCAAGGCCGAATCAAAGTCCTGAACGGCGTTTTCGTAGTCACCCAAGGCGTCGTAGGCCAGACCCCGGTTGTTGTACGCCTCGGCGTCGTCCGGAGTGATCTCGATCACCCGGCTATAATCGGCCAATGCCTCTTGCAGCCTTCCCAGGTAGTAGTTGGTCCGGGCCCGGTTGAACAGGGCGTGGGCATTGTCCGGGTTGAGGTCGGTGGCTTTGGTGTAGCTGCTGATGGCCTCGTCGTGCATTCCCAACTCGTCCAGCGAGGCGCCCCGGTTCAGGTGGGCGTTGGATATGTCGGGCCGGATGGCGTTCACCCGGTCGAACTGGGCCACCGCCTCGTGGTGCCGCCCGGCTTGGGCCAGCACGATCCCCCGGTTATACATGGCCTGGACGTATCCGGGGTCCAACTCGATGGCCTGGCCGTAGTCCTCCAGAGCTCTCTCGACCTGACCCAGGTCGTCGTGGCCGTTGCCCCGCTGATAATAAGCTTCGGACAAGAACGGCTCCCGGACCAACAGGTCGGTGAACTCCCTGACCGCGTCTTCCGGATTCCTCAGCCGCAGGTACGTCAGACCCAGGTTGAAGCGGGCGTCGGCGTTGGACGGCTCCTTCCCAAGGATGGCCAGATAGACGTCAGAAGCGTCAGCGTGGCGTCCAATGGCATAGCAACCGTTGCCATAAACCAGCGACTCCTCGGCCATAACCCCATCCTTAGAAGAGCTTTCCACCGCCGTCACCGCCTCCTCCAGCATGGCCCGGACATCCGGGCTGAGCCGGGAGCCCCTGGGCCGTGGCGTGATGCGGCCCGGCCCGGTGGCGTGTTGTTCCAGCAGCATCGCCAGGGCCGCGAGGCTACCGTCGCTTCCGGGCCGGGCTTCATCTTGGGCGTGTTTATTCAAGGCTAGAAACCTTCCATGGTTGGAGTGACTTTGGCCGCCGCCGCGGCTGCAGGACGTGTGTCTACAGCATACCATTCCGCGCGGCCGGTGCTGCATAACCGCAGGCACAGACCGGCTTGCTCGTTGAAGAATCGACTGGCCAGCCGTACAATTACAGCCACATACAGGTTATGTCGGCTGTCTCCCGATAACCCCAATGATGCAGGAGTCGAACGTGGCCCAACCAAGCACAATCATCTATACCCACCCCGACTGCGCCTTCTCCGTGGCCGCCAAGATGGACTACCGGAAGCGCAAGGTGGAGTACACCGAGATCGACCTATCAAAACAGGCCGACCAGATCCCCGCCTTATTGGAACTGACCAACGGAGACCGGGTCACCCCGGTCATCGTGGAGAACGGAGTCGTGACCATCGGCTTCAAAGGCGGCACCTGAGACTTCTGATCCGGGGCCGGTTGGCCCCAAACTCCTTGCCCCGATTCCATGGGGGCCGCAAGCTTTTGCTGACAATCTGTCCTTGTTTGGTGATGGGACGCGATGTTAGGATGCGGCGCATGTTGGTCCGGCGCAAGCTTGCCCGGCAACAGATGCCTGACAACGGAAGTCTGACAAAGGTCTAAGGATGGGTGAGGATGACGAGCAAAGATAAAGATAAAGACAAGCAAGCCGCCGATAAGAAAGCGGCCTTGGAGATTGCGCTGGGCCGGATCGAGAAGGACTACGGAAAGGGCGCCATAATGCGCCTTGGCGAGATAAGCGATTCCCTGACCACCGAGTGCATTCCCACCGGCTCCCTGGCGCTGGACATCGCATTGGGCATCGGCGGCATTCCCCGAGGCCGGGTCACCGAGATATTCGGCGCCGAGTCCGCCGGAAAATCGACCCTGGCCATCCACATCATGGCCGAGACTCAGAAGCTCGGCGGGATCGCCGCCTATATCGACGTTGAGCATGCCCTGGACCCCGCCTACGCCGCCAACTGCGGCCTCAATCTCGACGACCTTCTGATCGCCCAACCCGACAGCGCCGAGCAGGCGTTGGACATCATCGAGCAACTGGTCCGCAGCGGAGCGGTCGACGCGGTGGTGCTGGACAGCGTGGCCGCCCTGGTGCCTCAAGCGGAGATTGAGGGCGACATGGGCGACACCCACGTTGGCCTCCAGGCCCGGCTCATGTCCCAGGCGCTCCGCAAGTTAACCAGCGCCATCCACCGGTCTAGGACCGCCGTTGTGTTCGTCAACCAGCTTCGGGAGAAGATCGGCGTCACCTACGGCAGCCCCGAGGTCACCCCCGGCGGACGGGCCCTCAAGTTCTATAGCTCGGTGCGCATCGACCTGCGCCGGGTAGAGTCCATCAAACAGGGGTCCGAGGCCATCGGCAACCGCGTCCGGGCCCGCGTCGTCAAGAATAAGGTCGCCGCGCCCTTCCGGGTGGCCGAGTTCGACATCATGTTCAACCTGGGCATCAGCAAGGTGGGCGACCTATTGGAGATCGGCGCCGAGCAGGGCATCATCAAGAAATCCGGCGCCTTCTATTCCTACGGAGAAACCAAGTTGGGCCAGGGCCGGGAAAACTCCAAGGAGTTCCTGACCCAGCATCCGGAGATCGCCGACTCGGTGGAAGCCCGCATCCGAGGCGCCTCCGGAGCCCCCAAGCCGGACGTCCCGGCATCCCCCGGCGAGGCGCTGACCAACGGAGACTCGCACCATCCCGAAGGTTCAGTCACGGACATACTCTCCAGCACCACCTCTTTGGAGTTGGACGACAAAGAGTAGCTCCGCCCAAACGGCAACGCCTAGAACTCGTTAAAAGATGGTTCGACAAGCTCACCACGAACGGAAGGAGGCGCGTTTACCGTTCATTCTGAGCTTGTCGAAGAACTTGGCCACGGGTCGGGCGATTTTCTAAAGATAGCCTCTGATCACCAAGCCCAGACGCCCCAGTTCTCCGGGAGCACCCAGACATGGCTGAAGCGCCGCACCAGTTCCGAGACGTTGACTTGATAGCTGACTCTCAATACGAAAAGGCCAAGAACGCCGCCCTGCGCCTGCTCGCCTACCGGTCGCGGTCGGAGAAAGAGATCCGCCGCCGGCTACAAGGCCGGTTCACCGATGAGGCGATCGACCGAACACTACACAACCTTCGCCGCCAGGGGCTGTTGGACGATGCGGCCTTCGCCAGGGAGTGGCGGGAGAAGCGGGAGAAGTTCCGGCCCAGGGGACCCGGTGTTATCAGGCAGGAACTGCGCCGGCTGGGGGTGGACAGCGAGGTCATCCGGGAGGCCCTTTCCGGTTTCGATGCCGGCGCCAACGCCTACCGGGCCGGGTCGAGATACGCCGCCAAGCTGCCGATGGAGGACGCCGCCGCCTTTCGCCGGAAACTGGGCGCGTTCTTACACCGGAGGGGCTTTGAAGGGGAGGTCTTGGGCCAGACGGTGGATCGGCTCTGGCGGGAGCTATCTGACCCGTTTCACGGCCGTGTAGATGGCGATGGCCAGAACGATCAGACCGAAGAAGCCCGCCGATGATGGGCTGGACGGCAGGCTGATGATGTAGGCTCCAATCACCGCCCCGGCGGCGATCCCCGCCAGACCCTTGCTCCGCTTGGCGTTGACCGAGGCGCTGATCATTTCGCCGGCGGCGTACCCAATGGCCAGGGCCGGCACCGCCGACAAGATTCCAAAACCACCGAATATCAGATTGAACATCACCCAGAGCACCCCGCCGCCGATGGCCACGGCCACGCCAACCCCGGCGGCCTTGGCGTAGTAGGGCGCCTGCACGTCGAAGGTGGGCATCTTGGTTGCCTTGCCGCACTCCGGGCAGCGGATACCGACCGAGACCTGCACCAAACACTGGGTACACATGCTCCGGCCGCATTGACCGCAGGATAGCCCCGTCTCCACGTCGGGGTGCCAATCACAATAGTGAGTCTGGGTTGAATCTTGGCCGGTCTCGGTTTCTCTTTCCATATCCTCTAATGTCCCGCCGGAGTTTCTCTCCATTACATTTGATTCAGGAAGAGCCTTCCGGGATCCGTCTGACCCATCTGGTGCGGTCTGACAGGTCTCGGTCACGGACCAACCGGTTGAACAGTACCCGCTTCCGGGGAACGCCCTCGGGGAAGGGCGTCCAGTTGGACGACAAACGCTTGAGCACCACGATACCAAGAAGACCCAGGCAATACCAGACCAGGTTCAGGTTGTCGTGGAGCAGGTAGGCCCAGAGGGGCAGCAGGGTCAGGGATATCAGCACCCAGAGCCCGGAACTCTTGGTGGCCTTCCAGCCGCCTACGGCTATGGCGAAGGTGGCGATAAGCAGGACCGGGGACAGGACCAGCATGGCGCCCCCCGCCACGGCGATGCCCCGCCCGCCCTGGAGCTTCAGGAAGACCGACCAGTTGTTGCCGGTGATGGCCAGCAGCGGCGGACCGATGAGATAGGCCGACGTCCGGTCGATGTTTAAGACGTACAGACCGGTCAAGATGGGAAGCGCGCCTTTAACCAGCATCTCGACGGCCACCAGGGGAACGACCCACCGCTTGCCCACGTGCTCGTAGAGGTTGGCGCTCCCCACGTTGCCGCTGCCGTAGCCGCGGATGTCCACCCCCTTGACCAGCCGGCCGATGAGGTAGGCCGTGGGGATGGAACCCAGCAGGTAAGAACCAATGTATAACGCCGTGATATCCATCGTATTGTCCCGCGTGGTATCCCGTTTTAAATCCCGTGCAGTGGACCTATCCGGACCCAGCCATCCCTGACTTGGCCTTGGCGGCTGCCTCTTCCAGTAGCCCGATGGTCTCCTCCGGCGGCCCCAGGGTGCCGGGGAGAGGCTCTCCGGAGTTGCCCAGCCCGTGGTAATCGCTGCCGCCGCAGGGGATCAGGTCGTATTCCCGGGCCAACCGGGCCAGATGCCGCACGGTGTCGTCATCGTATCGGGCGTAATACACCTCCATACCCAGCAGGCCCACCTGCTTCAGGCTGGAGATGCCGGCTTCCATGTCATTCATGAATGTCGGATGGGCCAGAACGGGCACCCCGCCGACCTTTTTGATCATCTCAACGCCCTCGGAAGGGGTCATCTTGGCCCGTTCGGCGTAGGCCAGGCCGTTCCGGCCCAGATACTCGTCAAAGGCGTCTTTGGGCTCTTTGCAGTAGCCCGCCTCCACCATGGCCAATGCGATGTGGGGCCTGCCCACCGAGCCGTCCCCGGCGAAGTGCTGGACCCGTTCCCACTTGATATGGACCCCAAGAGCGTCCAGCTTCTCCACCATCATCTGGGCCCGCTCCACGCGTCCGCGCCGAAACTCCAACAACTTTGCCTGGAAATCCGGGTCTTCGTACCGCAAGAAGTAGCCCAGGATGTGCACCTCGTCGCCGGGTATGTCGGCGCTCATCTCGATGCCTGGGATGATCCGCAGACCGGGGAACTCCTTGGCGGCCTCGTAAGCCTCCGCCAAGCCTTCGGTGGTGTCATGGTCGGTGATGGAGACGGTCTCAAGTCCCTGCTTGGCCACCAGTTGGATCAGTTCCGTGGGGGTGAGACGGCCGTCCGATGCCAGGGTGTGCAGGTGCAGGTCTATCGTCGCCGCCAATCTAGTTCACCGTCCTATCTACTCGTTCGATCGACGACGCGTTGCCGGTTTCTTCGTCCACGTCCACCAACACGGCGTTCAACATGCAGGGTCCGGTGGCCACGGGCAGCCGCTGCGGCAGGGAGGTCAGGAACCGCTGCAGCACCGCATCCTTGTCCGAGCCAATCACCGAGTCCGTGGGCCCGGTCATGCCCACGTCGGTCAGGTAGGCCGTGCCCTTGGGCAGGATCCGGGCGTCCACGGTGCCCACGTGGGTGTGGGTGCCAAACACTCCGCTGACCCGTCCGTCCAGGTACCAGCCCATGGCCTGTTTCTCCGAGGTCGCCTCGGCATGGAAGTCCACGATTATAACCCTGCTTCCGCCTTCTTCCTTCAACTGCTCCAGAAGGGCGTCGGCGGCGCGGAAGGGGCAGTCCAGAGACGCCATGAACACCCGGCCCATCAGGTTGACCACCGTCACTCCGTCTTGGTGCAGGTATCCCCGGCCGGGGGCGTCGGGATAGTTGGCCGGCCGGATCAGGGGCAGACCTTCATCCAGATAAGGGATGATCTCCTTCTTGTCCCAGATGTGGTTGCCGGAGGTGAGCACGTCCACGCCGCTTTCGAGAAGCTCCGACGCCGTGTCCGCGGTGATGCCGAACCCACCCGCCGTGTTCTCGCCGTTGCAGATCACGAAATCGATGGACTTTTCCCGTTTCAGATCGGGCAGCACGGCCCGGACCGCTTCACGGCCCGGCTTCCCGATCACGTCTCCTATCATCAGTATACGCAAGAACCGTTACTCCTTGATCTAAAACCCGGAATTTAAGGAAACCGGGATTTACAAAACCTAGATCTAGCTAAGACCTGTATCAAAAGAAACCGGTTGCACCGGCGGCGGCGTTGGCCGGAGATTGAAAAGAGGACCCAGTAGCCGGTACCTCCCGCTTCTGGGTCCCCCTTGTGCTTGCCAAATCGTTGCCGTCTTTGGCCGTTATTTAGCGTATTCCACGTTCCGGGTCTCCCTGATCACAGTCACTTTGATCTGACCGGGGAAGACCAGCTCTTCCTCCACCTTCTTGGCGATGTTCCGGGCCAGCGCGGCGGCTTCGATGTCGCTCAGGTCCTCTGGCTTGACCATCACCCGGACCTCGCGGCCCGCCTGAATGGCGAACACCCGTTCAACGCCGTCGAAGCTGGTGGCGACCTCTTCGAGCTCTTTGAGCCGCTTCACGTATAGCTCCAGGGACTCTCTGCGGGCGCCGGGCCGTGACGCGCTGATCGCGTCGGCGGTGGCCACCAAGAACGACTCGACGGTCTCGTGGTCGTCGCTGTGGTGCTCCAAGATACCCCGGTAGGAGCTATGGTTGATGCCATGCTTCCGGGCGATCTCGGCGCCAATCTCAGCATGGGGGCCAGAGACCTCATGGGTTACCGCTTTGCCGATGTCGTGCAGCAGACCGCCCATCTTGGCGACCTGTACGTTGGCCCCGGCCTCCGCGGCCAGCATACCGGAGAGCAACGAAACCTCGATGGAGTGTTGCAGGACGTTTTCCCCGTAGCTGTAGCGGTATTTTAGCTGACCCAGCAACCGGATCAACTCCGAGTCCAGGCCGCTGACCCCGGCATCGAAGGTGGCCTGTTCGCCGGCCTTCATGATTGTCTGGTCGATCTCTTCCTGGGCCCGGTTGACCATATCCTCGATGCGGGCGGGCTGGATGCGCCCGTCCGAAACCAGCTTCTCCAGGGCCAGACGGGCTACTTCACGCCTGACCGGGTCGAAGCAAGATACGGTCACAGACTCAGGAGTGTCGTCAATGATGACGTCCACCCCGGTGAGGGCTTCCAGTGTGCGAATGTTGCGTCCTTCGCGGCCGATGAGACGACCTTTCATCTCATCGTTGGGCAGGGAAACTGTCGAAGTGGTGACTTCAGAAACTACGTCGGTTGCGAGACGGTTGATGGCGACTGTGATGATCCTGCGAGCGTTGTCGGTGGCCTTTTCTTTGTACTCTTTCTCTAGTTCGTAGTACCGCTTGGACAATTCGTGCACGGCTTCTTCTTCACCGCGCCTCACCACCTGTTCACGAGCCTCATCTACGCTGAGGCCGGCCGCGTGTTCCAGGGCCCTCGATTGCTCCGCCTTGATTTCCTCGGCTTCCTTGCGGACCGTCTCGACTTCCGTCTCGCGTAAGGCCAACTCACGTTGCCTTTCTTCCTGGGTTTCTACCTTCCGTTCCAGTTGCTCTTCCCGCTGCAGATGCCTGCTTTCCATGCGGTGGAACTCCTGGCGTTGTTCTTTCAGTTCTAACTCGGTTGCGTTACGTAGTTTTAAAACCTCTTCCTGGGCCGCCAGGAGGACTTTTCTGCTATCCTCCTCAGCCTGGGTGATAATACCCTTGGCGCTCTCTCCCGCGGACTGTGCCTGTAAGGCTTCGTTCCTCGTCTTGAGAGCCAACCAGGTAGCAACACCAATCCCTGCGGCCGCCAGGACGGCTAGGATGACGATGATAAACTCCACGGTAATCACCTATACCTTTCCGCCTAGTGTGCCTAAAAAAGGAGCCTTTTCTCCTGCATAACATCCTAACTAGAAGGCTAGAGGGTGTCAAGGCGAAACTCGGCCCACAGAGCGTGGAAACCTAACCAATTCGCCATATGCTTTACGCAAACAGCCGTGGAGATAGCCCCATCTCTCCGCGGGTAACGCCGCCGGTCACAGGCGTCTTTGCTATTGAGTGGCCAGAAGGCCTGCTCTATAATGATTGGGTATCTGAATCGGGATTGGAGAGCGAAACACAATAGGTGTTCGTGAATGGCTAACAGGGATTATTACGACATACTCGGCGTCGGCAGAGGCGTCGGAGACGAGGACATCCGCAAGGCTTTCCGCAAGAAGGCGATGGAGTTCCACCCCGACCGCAACAAGAGCGCCGACGCCGAAGAGAAATTCAAAGAGATAAACGAGGCCTACCAGGTCCTCTCTAACCCGAATAAGCGGGCGCAATACGACCAATTCGGCAAAGCCGGCGTGGGCGCCAACGGGGGCGCCGACCGGCCTTTCGACGGGTTTGACGTTTTCGGTGGCTTCGGGGACATCTTCGATTCTTTTTTCGGAGACAGGACCGGCCGCCGCGGCCGTCAGGCGCAGCGGGGCAGCGACCTACAACACCGGGTCGTCCTGAGTTTCGAAGAATCGGTCTTCGGCGCCGAGCGCGAGGTTGAGCTCACCCGCCTGGAGCAGTGCGGTGTCTGTTCCGGGGCCGGCAACGAGCCCGGCACCTCTTTGGAGACCTGCAACACCTGTAAGGGCAACGGCCAGGTGCGGCGCACCCAGCGCAGTGTGTTCGGCCAGTTCACCCAGGTGACCACCTGCAGCAGTTGCCAGGGAAGGGGGACGATCATCCGGACCCCCTGCTCCAATTGCCGCGGCGGAGGCAAGGAACGCAAGTCCCGCAAGATTGCCGTTACCATTCCAGCCGGCGTGGAAACCGGTATGCAGGTGCGGCTCATCGGCGAGGGCGAGGTGGGCAGCGACGGTGGCGGACCCGGCAACCTGTATGTGCATATCGACGTGCAAGAGCACCAGTTTTTTGAACGGGACGGCTCCGATCTGGTCTACGAGCTTCCCATAAACATCGCCGAAGCCGCCCTGGGCGCACACAAGTCCATCCCAACCCTGGATGGAAAAGATGAAGACCTGAAACTGCCCCAGGGAACCCAGCCAGGCACCGAGTTCCGGATCAAGGGCAAGGGCGTGCCGCATCTGAACGGCCACCGGCGGGGCGACCTGAGGGTGACGGTGGACGTGAGAGTCCCCGGGTCCCTGGACGACCGGCAGCGGGAGCTGCTACAAGAGCTGGCCCGGTCCTTCGAAGGTTCCCGCAAGGGCGGCTCTTCGGGGGGCGACGGAGAAGAAAAGGGCATCTTCGACAAGATCAAAGAAGCGCTGGGTTGATCCCGGCCTGTATCGAACCCCGAGCCACCAGGCACGGAGCCCTAAGCCATGAGGAAAGACCCGGGGACCGCCAATCCCGCGGGTTTTTTACTTGGTGCTCGAACCCCCGATAGTCGTAATTCTGGAGGGCCGGTGACCTGGCAAGAATTAAGCATCTCTGTTCCCCACGAATACGTGGAGCCCGTCTCCTATCTGTTCGACCGCTACGGGAAGGGATTGAGTACTCAGGCCGACGGCATGGGCCGGGTCCTGCTGCGCACCTACCTGACATCCGGCTCCCGCCAGCGGCTGGCCCGCATCGAGGTGGGAGTGAAACTGGTGGCCCTGATCGGGTCCGTCGGCGCTCTGGAGATCCGCGATCTGCCCGAGGACGAGGACTGGCAGAACTCTTGGAAATCCCACTTCGGCATACTGCGGGTCGGCAAGCGGCTGGTGATCAAGCCGACCTGGCTGGAATTGGAACCCGGACCGGAAGACATCGTTATTGAACTGGACCCGGGCATCGCCTTTGGCACCGGGTATCACCCCACCACCGATACCTGCCTGCAGGCCATGGAGCAGCACATCACCCCCGGCATGACGGTGCTGGACCTGGGCACCGGCTCGGGCATACTGACCATCGCGGCCATGAAGCTGGGCGCCGGACGGGTGACCGCCCTGGACATCGACGCCCTGGCCGTGACCGCCGCCCGCCGCAATTTCAGGCGTTGCGGCATCAGCAAGCAGGTCAGTTTGGGCAAGGGCTCCGTTCCCCATCCAACCGCCGGCGCCGGGCAGTTCGACCTGGCGGTGGCCAATATCTCGGCCAGGGGCGTGGCCGACCGCAGTCCGTTCATCCTCACCGCTTTGAAGCCGGGCGCGTTGTTCATCGCCTCCGGGCTCCTGATCACCCAGAAAGAAGAGGTCGCCTCCGTGGTGGAGCCCCTGGGGTTCACCCCGGTCGGCGAGTGGCCCCAGGAAGAATGGGTCACCCTGCTCTACCGGGCCCCCGATTCCTCGGCCGGCGGGGCGCCATAACCCTGGGGTGGCCAGGCCGGCCCCACCCTCGATCTCCGGTTGCATTTCCCCAGGCCCAGGGATACCATCCAATCGGTCTCTAATCGGGGTCATTTGGACTCAAATCAACGGGATTAAAGCGGGCTAACCGGGTGAATTTCCGGCCCGTTTTGCCGAGGAATCAGCGCCCAACCCCGGTGTTCGAGCCGCCTCAGGGGGGTTCACCTTCGGACATAAAATTCTCTGGCATCTGGAGGGGCATCCATGGAGAAGGTCGACCTAGACCGGTACGAGATCACCGGCCGGCTTGGCGCCGGCGCCGACTATGAAGTGCGAGCGGCCGTCGACCGGGAGACCGGCCTCTTGGTGGTCATCAAAAGGCCCGTGCCCCAAGCGATCAGCCGGAACCAGCACGACGCCATCGACGCCCGCACCGAGAAGACCCTACAGGCTTACCAAGAGGTCGGAAACTCCACCAACCTGATCTCTCCGATCGTGGGTTACACCGACCGGGCCGTCCACGACGACGTCTTCGGCGACGAGTTGGGGAAGGAATACCGGGTCCTGGTGGAGGAGCGGGCCCGCGGTATCCCCCTGTTGGGCGATATGATGTCCAAGTTCAAGGGGGTGCCCATCGGGGCCGGCCAGAACCTGTTCACCCTGTTTCCTCTGGTCCAACCCCCCGAAGTTCCGGCGCATCCGGTCCACAACCAATTGCTGGACCTGGAAGAGGTCTACCTCAAGGCTGGTTACATCATTCTGGACCTGCGGCCTCAGAACATCTTCTACCAGCCGGGCAATGGACGGATGGTCTTGATCGACACCGGGGCTCTGGCCCGTTTGGACGGCGACGCCCCCCGGGGCCGGCCGCCCTTCGACGTTAACGACGCCTGTCTGGAGATCTTGAAGTTCTACACTACGCCCGAGGAGCCGCCGGCCGATCCGTCGGGCTACCGCGAGGCAAGGGGCATCCGTCCCATCGTGGACATCGGAGAGGAACTGGACGAGATGGCCCGGGACCTGGCCGAGTCCGCACCGCCCGTTGCCGAAGCTTGCCAGGTGGTCCTGGACAAGATCAGGGCGCGGTCCTATACCGGCTATACTCAGTTCCGGGCCGACCTGACGGCCTACCTGGACCGCATTTCAGAACGCAACGCCGCGCTGGCCAATGCCACCGAGACCGGTCAGGTCTGGCAGGAAGCCGCCCACTGGTTGAAAGAAGACTATTGGCGGGGATTCCTGTTCGACCCGGACCCGGAATTGGCCGGTTATTTGGTCTGATGGTCTGGCCACATGGAATATTCTCGGTAAGGCACATCAACTGTCCACCTGAGCGCAAAGTACCAAGGCGGATCGTTACACCGGGCGCGGGGTGTAGCTGGCGTTTTTACGCAACCCTGGCCGCCACTGGTAAGAGGGTGTGACATGAAGGTGCTTTTGACCTCCGATATCGACTTCCCAGTGTCGCGTAGCTTGAAGCACGCTGGCATTCAAAGGGTGGTATACGCCCTGGCAAAGGAGCTTCAACGGTTGGGAGTTGAGGTTATAGTATGTAGCACCGGCGACTCTGATGAGCTGGGAGGAGCACTCTTTGCAACGGTGGAGCGAGCCTTGCATAGCCGGCCGCCGGCGCCCAGCATGCCCATTGATTTTAGTGGCGGAGTATCAGACCTGCGTTCGGAGATAATCTTGGAACGCCCCTATACTACTGAGGCGCACCAGCGGCATTACTTCTTGAGTGTGCAACGCGCTCTTTCCGAGGGCGTTGACATAGTGCATGACCACGGAGGAGGCCTTCTGCTGTCTGATGCGTACCGCGAATATCAAAACCTCCTTCATATGCCCATCCTGACCACCCTTCATGGAGCCGTAACCGCCGACGGGCATCTCGACGAATGTGATACCTTCAGACAACGTGCCAGGCATAACGTCTTCTTCAGCTGCGTTAGCCGGCATCAGGCGGCGTTATATGGGCAGTATATAAACATTAGCGGAATCGTCCACAACAGCGTCTATCTCGACGATTACCATCTTCAGAGTCAGAAAAAAGACTATTTGTTCTCCCTCGGAAGGATTATGCGGCGTAAGGGACAGGATATCGCTGTAGAGGTGGCGGAAAGGGCTGGACAAAAGCTGGTTCTCGCAGGGCCTGTCATGGAGCCACATTATTTCGACCAGTTCCGTTCACGCGTGAGGGTAATGCCCCACATCGGCCGCATCCCCGTGACGCCTTCTTATCTCGCGATGGTTGTAGAACCTGTGTTGGCTTGCCAGGAGCCTGCCGTCTACATCGGGCAGCTAGACGACACGCAGAAAGCCGTGTGGTTTGGGCATGCTTCTGGTTTTCTGATGCCTATCCGATGGGATGAACCCTTTGGTCTTGTGCTCCTCGAGGCAATGGCGTGTGGGACGCCGGCAATAACGTTCAACCGGGGAGGGGTGCCTGAGGTGATTGTGGATGGGCAGACTGGTTTTATAGTTGACACTCCTGATGAAATGGTCGAGGCCGTCGGCAAGTTGGACCAGATTGATCCGGCACAGTGCAGGAGGCATGTAGAGCAGCGTTTCAGCAGTCAGGCAATGGGCCAAAAGTACTTGAATCTGTATAAAGAGCAGTTACTCAACTAAGCATGCTGAGTAATCCGCGTAGAACGCCTCAATAACCTTAATCTTTGCAGGAGGGAGCTATCCCAAGAATTCCGGAAAACATTGTCGATGACCTTTACAGGCGGGGTACAGAGCCCCTCGCGGGGCGTCTGGCCCAGTATCGTTGGATCACCCCTAATCGAATTTCCCTTGCCGGTTTCTTGGTGGGCGGAGTAGGCGCCTCGATCTGTATCCTGACCCTTCCGTTATGGACTGCTGGGATCCTCTTCGCCCTGGGCGACATCCTCGACTACCTGGACGGTGATCTGGCGAGGAGACAGGGCACCAGCTCCAGGGAGGGGGCCATATTCGACGCGACGTTGGACCGGTATACTGATTTCCTTGTCATCGGGGCATTGACCTACCTCACCGCCGTGAAACTGGACCGGTTCCCGGACCTTCTCATCGGGCATCTGTCCTTCTTGACCTCCGAGACCGCCCTGGCCCTCGGATTGGCCGCGCTCCTGGGGACGATGCTGACGCCCTACGTCAGGGCCAAGACCGAAGCCGAAGGAAAGAGCTCCGTGGCCACCATTGGCGACCGGGGAGTGCGCAATCATATCCTGGTGGTTGGACTCCTCGCGAGCCAACCCATCTGGGCATTGGCTGCCCTTGCCGTGGTTACTAACTTGGCGGCTATCCGTCGATTGGCCCACGCCTTGCGTAGGGAGTAGTGATGCGTTGATACCGGTCTACATCGACGTGGTGGCGCCCGATGTGCCTTGGACCGCTGACCGTGCCTAGATCAAGAAACACGATGTCGGAATGGTGTTCAATGATGACGGTTGCGTCCAAGACCAGCTAGAATGTATCCGCAAGGCGCCCATCGCGATGCGGATATTCCGTACAGCTCCCGGTACGCCGGTGATATCGATTCAAGAATTGGGGCCGGGTCAGCAGCCTGGAGCGGACCAGTAGAATGGACAGCGCAAGCCGCTGGTTGTGCCGCGGCGCCCAAGCAGACGGCCCACGGGTCGCGGCCGTGCCACAGAACTACCCGGCGCAGATACCGACCGGCCGCCTGGTTTGCCAGGCCTGCATGCCTATTTTGCGGTTTATCCGGGATCAATACATATCGGGCAGAAAAATAGCTCAATAAGATAGCAGAGGTTTGGCCTCCATGCTGGCAAGCACCGTCACCACCATGCAAGACAATTCAGCCCACGGCGAGGACAGCTTCGTCAACAAAGACCTGGGGAACGGAGAGTTTCTGGACGTGGTCATGGACGGCGTCACCGGCCACGGCGGAGGCCAGGCCAGCACCGAATTGAAGGAGGCCCTGGAAAGCGGAGACCTGAACAACGCAGAGGATATAGTCCGGCTCCTGGCCGAGATGAACGAGGACTTTTACAGCGTTGGTGCGGGACGGTTCCTTCTGACCACGGTCTCAGCCGTGCTGGGCCGGGGCGACAAGATTCAGATCGTATCCGCCGGAGACAGTCCCGTATTCCTGATAAATAAGGAAGGACATCAGAGGCTTTCGGGCCACGCGGGTGGGTTCCTGCACGTGGGCGTGGCCAAGGCCATCGGCGCGTCTGAAAAGATGGGCGATCCGGCCCAGGTCGAGATAACCCCCTCGGCGGGAGACCGGATCCTGCTGGCGACCGACGGCATCACCGACAACATGACCATCGAAGAACTGGCCGAGGTTATCCGCGACGCCTCCACCCCGGAGCAGGCGTCCGCGACCATCGAAGAAACCATCAAGGAGCGCCTTCAAGAGGGCCGCGTCCCAGAAACGATCGGCGTGCGGTTCCGCTATGATGACCGCACGGGCATAATCCGGTTCTTCTAATGAACCGATGATCCGGGTGAACCGATGATCCGGGTTGTTTGCACCCGTCCGTTGCCGCCTGAATCCACAACATAGGCGGCGCGATCCGTAGAGCAGCCTCTTGTGACTGCTAGGGCAAATTGCTAAAATGCAGCGGTTTGGCTCATCGGGTTGAACCAACCGGTGAACCAACGCAGGCTAAGGGCGAAAGGAGCCGAATTCGTGGGGAAGATCAAGGTCGCCATCATTGGCGTGGGTAATTGCGCCTCGTCGTTGGTCCAAGGGGTCCATAAGTACGTGGAGATTCCGGACGACGCCGTGGTATCGGGCATCATGCACAACACCATCGGTGGGTACCGGATCGAAGACATCGAGATCGTGGCGGCCTTCGATATCGACGAGAATAAGGTCGGCAAAGACCTGGCCGAAGCCATATTCACGACTCCCAACAACACCCTCAAGTTCGCCGACGTCCCCACGACCGGGGTGATCGTCGAGCGGGGAATGACCCACGACAGCGTGGGCAAATACCTGGAGAACATCGTCAAGAAATCCCCTCACCCCACCGCCGACATCACCGGCATCCTGAAGGAGCGGGAGGTCGACGTGGTCATCAATTACCTCCCGGTGGGCAGCGAACAGGCCACCAAATGGTACGTCGAGCAGATACTGAACGCCCGCTGCGGCATGGTTAACTGCATCCCCGTGTTCCTGGCCCGCGAAGAATACTGGCGCAACCGCTTCGAAGAGCGCGGCGTGCCCATCGTCGGCGACGACATCAAGTCCCAACTGGGCGCCACCATCACCCACCGCGTCCTAACCCGCCTGTTCGAAGACCGGGGCGTCACCCTGGACAACACCTACCAGTTGAACTTCGGCGGCAACACCGACTTCCTGAACATGCTGGAGCGGGAACGGCTGACCTCGAAGAAGATCTCCAAGACCACCTCGGTCACCTCTCAGATGGACGAAGAGATCGACCCCGACAACATACACATCGGCCCCAGCGACCACGTGCCCTGGTTGAAGGACCGCAAA
The DNA here is from genome assembly GCA_022571575.1 of Chloroflexota bacterium. The sequence continues at coordinate 20,579 of JACZXN010000001.1, forward strand.
TGGTGCTACATCCGCATGGAGGGACGCGTGTTCGGCGGGGCTCCCATCAACCTGGAGATCAAACTTGAGGTCTGGGACAGCCCCAACTCCGCCGGAGTGGTGGTCGATGCCATCCGGTGCGCGAAATTGGCCATGGACCGCGGACTGGGCGGCGCGATAGAGGGCCCCAGCGCCTACTTCATGAAGTCTCCCCCGGTCCAATACACCGACGACCAAGCAAGAGATATGGTCGAGGCCTTCATCGCCGAGGAAGCATAGGGGGCCAACCCCCTGCTCGACCATCGAACTGGAGTGACGCTGTGAAGATCGCCCTGGTTTCCCCCTACGATTTCACCTGGCCCGGTGGGGTCACGGCTCATGTCACCCAGTTGGCACGGGAGCTGGGCCGCTCCGGGCACAAGGTCCAGGTGCTGGCCCCCCACTCCCCTTCCCGCGAATGTCAGGACGCCGACCTGTTGGTTCCTCTGGGCCGTTCGGTCCCACTCCCCAGCGGCGGTTCCACCGCCCGGGTCTCCCTATCTTGGTGGCTCTACCCCAAGGTCAGGACGCTGCTGCAGCGAGAGCAATTCGACATCATCCATCTGCACGAACCGATGGCGCCCATACTCCCGCTTTGCGTCTTGGAGTTCTCCCACTCGGTGAACGTGGGCACCTTCCACGCCTCCTACGCCCGCCAGCACCTTTACCGCATGACCCAACCGATAATCAAACGCTGGCAGAAGAGGCTCCACGGCAATATCGCCGTCTCTCCCGCCGCCCGCCGTTATGTGAACAACACCTTCCCGGGCGACTACGAGATCATCCCCAACGGCATCGACTTTAACCATTTCTCGGTCGGCGTCGCCCCGCTGCCCCAGTACCAAGACGGCAAGCTGAACATCCTGTTCGTGGGCCGCCTGGAGAAGCGCAAGGGGCTGCGGTATCTGTTGGAAGCCTACGGCAAGTTGAAATGGGACCTGCCCAACATCCGGCTGATCGTGGTCGGGCCCGGCAACCCGGACAAAGAGTCCTACCGCATAATGAGCTCCCACAACCTGCAGGACGTGGAGTTCGTGGGAAAGGTTTCCTACGAAGACCTGCCACGCTACTACGCCAGCGCCGATATCTTCTGCTCACCGGCCACCGGCGCCGAGAGCTTCGGAATCGTCCTGCTGGAGGCCATGGCGGCGGGCAAACCGGTGGTCGCCTCGGACATAGAAGGGTTCCGGGGGATCGTCACCGACGGCGAGCAGGGATTGCTCGTCCCGAAGAAAGACAGCGACGCCCTGGCCGGAGCGCTGGGGACATTGGCCCGCGACCCGGAGCTGCGACGCAGGTTGGGCGGTCAGGGCAACCGGTCGGCGGAAGATTACCGGTGGGAAGTGGTGGCCGGCCAGGTGGAGAATTACTACAACTCCTGTCTACAGGCAGCTAATGGCTCTTCCGGGAAGAGAACAATTTAGGGCCGCGGTCCTCCGCTACATAGAGACGCCGGGGGCCAAGTTCTTCCGGGCGATCAAGTTCACCCCCAACGGCATCACCATCCTCGGTTTCCTGATCGCCGTGGTGTCGGCGTACCTGGTCGGCGCCGGCTGGCTGCTGGCAGGCGGCATCGTTTTTCTTTTCGCCGGAGGACTGGACCTGATGGACGGCGCGCTGGCCCGGCTTACCGGCAAGGTCACACCATTTGGAGCCCTGCTGGATTCCGTACTCGACCGGCTCAGCGAGGCCGCATTATTCGTCGGCCTGGCGATCTACGCACTGCGGGAAGACTTCAGCGACGACCGGCAGGTCTTTTTCATCACCGTGTTGCTCCTGGCCCTCATATTCTCCCAGGTTGTCAGCTATCTCCGCGCCCGGGGCGAGGGTCTGGGAGTATTCACCAAGGCGGGGCTGATGACCCGCCCGGAGCGGGTGGTGCTGCTGGGCGCCGGGTTGATCGTTGGCCAGATCGAGTGGTTTCTTCTCGCCATCGCCGTTGTTTCTTGTCTCACGCTGCTTCAGCGCCTGTTCACCATCCGCAACATGCTGGACAAAGCTGGATAACACACTGCTTCCCGTGTAAACTGGTCTCCGTCCCAAAGCCCCGTCCCAACGCCCGGTGCCATCGCCCGGTGCCATCGAGAATAGGAGACCGGTGAATGACCCAGCAGGCGCTGATCCCGGACCAAGAAAAGGCCCAGCTAAAGCGGACCTTCCGCAAGGACCTGAAGGCCGAGGTCAACCTGCGCCTGTTCACCCAACGGCCCTCCCCCATCGCCGTGCCGGGCAGGGAATGCAGATACTGTCTCCAGACCCAGCAGATGCTGGAGGAACTGGTGGCGCTGTCGCCCAAGGTCCACCTCGAGACCGTGGACATCTACGCCCAGCCGGACCTGGCCAGTGAAGCGGGGATCACCAGGGTTCCCGCGATCGAGTTCGGCATAAAAGCCGGACCAAAAGATGGACCGAAGCTCAGGTTCTTTGGGATTCCCATGGGCTACCAGATGGCCGTCATCGTAGAAAACATCCGCACCATCTCCCGGGGCGTCAGTCCTCTGAGCATGGACACGCGAAAGAAACTGCGCCGGATCAATCAGCCGGTGCACATCCAGGTCTTCGTCACGCCGGCCAGCGCCCAGTGCCCGGCCATCGCCCGGTTGGCCCACGCCCTGGCGTTGGAGAACCAGAATATCACCGCCGACGTGATTGAGATCGAGGAATTCCCCGCCCTTGCCCAACAGTACGGCGTCCGGTCGGTCCCGTTGACGGTGGTGAACGAACTTACCCAGATCGCCGGGGTGGTTACGGAAACCGAATTCGTCGAAAAGATCATCCAGTGTGGAGTACGCCTGCAACCGGACTCCGCACGGGTCCAGGCCTAAGACAACCAACAGACTGCACCAGGAGAAATAAGAGTGCCCAAAGAATTAAAGGGCGACATGAACGGAAAGGGACTCCACGTAGGGGTGGTCGTTGCCCGTTTCAACGAAGTCATCACCAGAAAGCTGCTGGACTCGGCCGTCGAGACTCTGATCCGTCATGGTGTCCGGGATGAAGACATCACCGTCAGTTGGGTCCCGGGGGCATTTGAGTTGCCGGTGGTGGCCAAGACCCTGGCCAAGTCCGGCCGCTACCAAGCGGTCATCTGTCTTGGGGCGGTCATACGCGGTGAGACCTCCCACTACGACATGGTGGCCGGTCAGGCCGCCAGCGGCATAAGTTCGGTGGCGCTGGAAACCGGGGTGCCGACCATATTCGGCGTGCTGACCACCGAGAACATGGACCAGGCCCTGAACCGGGCCGGAGGAAAGTCGGGCAACATGGGGGCCACCACGGCCGTCGCCGCCATCGAGACGGCGCGGCTCATCGAAGCCGCCAACACGGCCTAGTCCCTCCGGCGGCCCGTTTCCCATCTCGACATCCAAGGAGCGCTCCGTGAAGATCGGTGTGACCATTCCCAACAACTGGGGTGTGGAAGACCCGCGGCAGGTCTTGGAATTCGGTCCCCTGGCCGAGAGCCTGGGCTATGACTCGGTCTGGGTCATGGACCACCTGTTCAACACCGGATACATCCGGGAGCGGTTGGAAGACAAGCCCTACTACCATCCCATGTCCACCCTCTCCTTCCTGGCGGCCACCACCTCAAAGGTGACCCTGGGCACATCAGTGCTGGTGCTTCCCTACCACAACCCCGTTGAACTGGCCAAGTACGCCGCCACCCTGGACCAGATATCCGGCGGCAGGGTCACCCTGGGCGTGGGCGTGGGAGCGATGACCGAGGAGTTCGATGCCCTGGGCATCTCCATGCGCCAGCGGGGTTCCCTGACCGACGAGTGCATCGACATCATGAAGGAGCTCTGGTCCAGCCACCTGCCCAAGTATCAGAGCAAACGCTGGGACTTCTCCGATCTTTATTTCTCGCCCAAACCGGTGCAGCCCACCATTCCGGTGTGGGTCGGCGGCTCCAGCCCCGGTGCGATGAAGCGGACCGCCCTGCGCGGCGACGGCTGGCATCCCACCGGACTCTCGCCCGAGGGGTACGCCCTGGGAAAGCAGGAGATCACCGAGGCCGCCACGGCGGCGGGAAGGGACCCCGGAAAGCTGACCTGGTCGATCAGGGTTGAGGTGGAGGTGCACGGCCGGCCCTCCAGCGACCGCGCCGCCAGCCGGACGACCCTGCCCGGCCACGACCCGGCCATGATGGCGGCCTCGATCAAGGCCTACCAGGACGCGGGGGTTGAGCACATGGTGCTGGCCCTGAACTCGGGAGACGTCCCGGCCCTAAAGCGGCTCATGGAGACGATCGCGGAAGAGGTGTTGCCGGAGTTTCGCTAAGGCGAGATAGCCCTGCCATCCGCCCTCTTCGGCGCCCGCGTCAGCAGCAGCATGGCGATGGTGGCGAAGCCCAGGATGGACAGGACGATGAAGGCGTCATTGTAGCTGCCGGTCACGTCGTAGATGATGCCGGAGAATAGCGCGCCGATGGCCTGGCCCAGGGACACGAAGGGCTCGGTCACGCCCCGGATGGCGCTCAGCGACCGGCGGCCGAAGTAGTCGGCGTAGGCCACCACGGGCACCACCAATATCCCGCCCACCGCCGCTCCGAACATCGAAGCCACGGCCAGCGCCTCGATGGTGGTGTCGGCCATGGGGAAGAGCATCAGCGCCACCGCCATCATCAACGCCACCCCGGCGTAGGTGTAGCGGACGGGGACCCGTTCCACCAGCCAGCCCCAGAAGAGGCTGCCAACCCCCGTGAACACGGCGTTCAGACTCAGCGACGCCGCCGAAACACCCACGCCCAGACCCTGGTCCAAGAAATAGGCCCCCTGATGGATATTGGTGCCCGACTGTAGTAGAAATAGGGAGCCGGTGGCCAGCGCCAACAGCCAGAGGGTGGGGGTGCGGACGGCCTCCCGCAGGGTCCAGCCTGGTTCTCCGGGCGCGGCCTCGGCCCCGGTCTCGTTCCCGGCCCCGCCACCCGGTTCCTCGGGCGGGTCGCCGTCGGGCCGCAGACCCACCGATTCGGGGCTCTGCCGCACCAACATCGAGACCGGTCCCAGGGCCAACACCCAGACCAACACTCCCAGCACGATCCAGGCGTCTTCCCAGCCCCGGTATTTGATGACCAGCCCGGCGATGAGGGGAAAAGTGATCATGCCGAAGGAATGGGAGAGGAACAGCATCCCCGTGGCCCGGCCCCGGCGTCTGACGAACCACCGGGACACCACCACCGAAGAACCGATGTTCAATGGGCTGGAAAATATGACGCGCCCGGCGCCGTAGGCCAGATAGAATGCAATGGGCGCCGTGGCCCAGGCCAAAGACACCGTCGTCAGCCCCAGAACCAGTACGCTGCCGGTCAGAATGATACGGACACCGTACCGGTCCAGGGCCCAGCCCACCACCGGCGAAGCCACCATGGCCACCAGCCCGCCCAGACTGGCCGCCCCGGCGATGAGGGTCCGGCTCCAGCCCAGTTCCTCGGACATGGGAAAGATGAAAACGGCCAGGGTCAAACTGGCGGCGGCGTTGCGGACGACCATGGAACTGCCCGCCGCGAAGAGAATGGCCCAGCCGTAATAAAATGGCAGCCTATTTAAGAGCCGGTACATCGGATCACTGTTTGATCACCATATATCAAAAACCAAATAAAAACGCCGCGGCGCCCCAAATAAAAACGCCGCGGCGTCACAGGGGCCCGCCACGGCGGTCGATCACAGGCGACCAGTGTATAGCTTGAAACCGGCTTGCGCCAATCTTGGCTTCAGATTTCGTCTCCGCTCAGCCTTGGCGGCATCGGCCGTGCTCGGCGTGCTCTCCCTGCTGGCGTGCCAGGGCGCGGCCGGCGCGCCCGGCCCGGCGGGAGCGGAGGGAGCGCCAGGCCCGCCGGGTCTCCAGGGTGAAGCCGGCCCAACGGGCGAAGCCGGCTCCGCGGGCGAACCAGGACCAAAGGGAGACCCCGGCTCCCGAGGTTTCCCCGGGTTCGTAGGCCCCAGAGGACCGGAGGGACTGCCCGGTGCGCCACCGCCCGATTTCAGCGACTTTATCGGCGACACGCGAAGCGCCGTCATATTTATCAGAGTGCTCTTTTCCCAGGGGTCGGGCGTCCGCATCTCGCCCACTGAGATAATCACCGCCGAGCATGTGATCACCGGGGCGGGGCGGGTGGAGGTGTACCTGGGCGGGTCCATTCAAGGGGCCACGGTTACCGGATACGACACCGCCCGCGACCTGGCGCTGCTTACCCTGGACCGGCCCGCCGAGGGCTTGACCGTGGGGTTGCCGGTCTCGAACCAGGTGTTCGCCGACCTGTCGCAAAGACTGGTCGAGGACATCGGCTACGAGGTGGCGCTGATCGGATTCGTTCCCGATATCTCGACCACGACCCCGGTGGTCACCTTCGGCCGCATCGGGGCCCTGTGGAACATCCGGCCCGGCGACTTTGCCATCGGCCAGGTGGACGCCGCCGCAACCAATGGCATGAGCGGTGGCGGGGTTTTCAACAAATTCGGCGAGTTCTTGGGGGTCCTGGTGACATCATCCAGCTTCGACGGCAACATCCGCTACGTCAGGTTCGAGGAGATCAAAGAGGTGATCGACGGGCTGCGGGCCGGTAGCAAGCGCTAGGCAAACGCGATCGTGTGTCCGAGATGGCTAGAGGTCTTCCCGGTCCACAAACTCCTTTATCTCCGTCCAGTCCTCCCGCAGGCCCTCCAGTCCCGTATCGTCCGATTCCTCCCGCCCGTAATGCGAACGCTGAAATCGTTGCACTATCCGGTAGACCGGGTCGGTTGGCAGGAGGCCCCACAGGCCCCTTTGGTGCTCGTTGGGCGTCTCCCAATCCCGCCTGGGCCGGCCTAACCGGGCGGCCAGCCCCAGGAACCCATGGTAAACCTCCCTGGGCGTGACGGGTTCCCGAACACTATCAGACCCTCTGTCCTGCACCGGGAACATCCTCTTCCACCATGCGGCAAACATGCCGGATAGATCGTCGTTGGCCCGCCTCCAGGTGAAGAGTGACTCCCTGGTTTCTTCAACATCGCCCTCACGACTGGTGAACCGCCGGGACCGGAACAACCGGTAGACCAACCAGCCGGCGATCGACACCGCCACGGCCAAAGCGAGCCACTTGAGTGCGGTAAATAGGGCGGTCGGCGGCTCTTTCTGCTCGGCTTGGTCAATGAGTCCCTGGTGGAACTCGTCCAGCCGTTGCTGGGCGATCTCCAGCCCTAAAAAGTCACCTGAACCGAAAAGTCCTGACAGCCAGTTGCCGATCTCCACCAGGCCAGCGGCCACCAATCCCATCAGCAGCAAGACTGGACGCAGTATCCAGAACCCGGCCGTGCCGGCGAATCTCAGGACTCCCCTGGTCACATCGTCCAGACCGCCCAGCCCGACGGCGCTGATGACCAGCCCCAACCCCACCACCACGGCGACACTGACAACGATGGGCATCAACCATTCCCGGGACATCACGTGGGTCTCGGCGCTCTCGGAGGAGAACCGGGCCAGAGAGAGCCCCAGCAGGCCCACCGCGAAGAAACCCACCACCAAGAAACCGTTCACCAACCGCTCTTCCACCATGCTGTCCACCAGCGCGGTGGCGAACAGCACGCCCAGACCCCACATGAAAGCGGAGCGCACCGCGTCCAGAGTGATGTCCTCTTTGGCCACGCTGGAACCCCGCCACCAGACGACGATCAGGAATACCAAGGTCCCGACGATGGCAATCGTGGACTCCATATCTCCGGAGATCAGCGTGCCCACCGGAACGTAGCCGAGCCCGGTGTTCATGTTGGCCAAGACCAGCAAACACGGGACCCCGGAAATCAGGCCCACCAGGCCTCTGATGCGGAGATTGACGTTGACCGACAGGATATAGGACATGAGAAAGAAGGACGAGACCAGCGCCAGCAGGACCAGCCAGAACGGCAGAACTATGCCGGGTTGGCTGAATATGGCCGACGCAGCCAAGAAAACCAAGTAGAGAACACAGCCCTCCAGGAACAGGGCCACTGCGGTGACCGAGTTATTCCGCCATGACCGGCTCATGTTCCTCCTCAGCGTCCAAGATGCTGGCCATGGGAATCACGGTTATGTCACCCAGGTCGCGGTCCGGAAGCCCGTCCCCGGCGTAGAGCACCATCACCGGGCAGCCGTGGTCCCGGAACGCGGTTATCTCCTTGACCAGGGAGTCTCCCAGGTATGGCGTGACCAACAGGACCGTGGTGCCGGCGGGAAGAGAGCTGCGCTCCGCGTTCAACACATCGGCGAGGGGAGCAACCACGTAGGGCGCCGCCATGGCCAGGGCCTCCAGCGTCATGGCAAGTTGGCTGGACGAAGCTCCCATCGGGACGTTGATCCACTTCCCGGAGTAGCTGGCCACGGCGTTGCTGACCACCCCGTAGGTATAACCCCGGCGGTCCGCCAGGCTGGCCACCGATGCCGCCAAGGTCACGGTGCGCTCAAAAAGGCGGCGGTTGCTGCCCTGCCAGGTGAGTTCCCGGCTCGAGCCGTTCATCACGATCAACATGTTCAGCGACACCACCGGCTCAAAGACCTTGGTTTGCAATCGGCGGGCGCGGGCGGTCGCCTTCCAGTCGATGTGCTTCAGCGGGTCCCTGGGTTGGTACTCCCGCAGCCCCACCGCCCGGCTGGTGTCGTAGTAGAGGGGCCTGGAGCCGCGGATGTCGCCCAGAGGGTGTTCCGGCGGGAAAAGCACCCCTTCCAGGTCCACCACCCTGGGATATACCAGGATGTGGTCGCATTCGCTGTACCGGATTTCAGCGGAACTGAACCCGAAGATGTCGCCGGACCGGAGGTGCACCGGGCCGATCCGGTGGTAACCGCGCTCCGTGCACTTCAGGGAATACTTCCAGGTGGCTTTCTGATATGGGAGCAGGGAGGTGGTGATGGCGTGTTGCCGGTTGGACTCCAGCCCGGTGCCCCGCATGGTCGCGCCGACCAGGTCCAGTCCGTCGGGGAAGGAGTCTTGGATGTCGACCCAGATCAATGGCAGCACTTTGTCATTATCCAGGGAGACGGTGTAGTCCACGGTGTCGCCGATGAAGGCCCGCTGGCGGCTGATGGTCCGCGAATGGGTCACGGAATGAAAGGCGTATCGTTCCCAGACCCGGGCGGCCATGGCCAAGACGATCACCAGGGAGCCCACCACCAGCAGCAACCCCTCGCTGGCCACCAGGCCGATGAATATCAGTATGCTGCTGAGGAAAATCCAGAGATCGTTGAGCATCGCGGTCCCCTTGGAACGGGGTGTTAGACCGGGACTTCCACCCGGGACAGTACGTCGGAGATCACGTCCTCGGCGGACCGTTCGCGGAGCCGGGCTTGGGACTTGAGGATGACGCGGTGGGCCAGCGTGAAGGGGGCCAGAGCCTTGATGTCATCGGGGCTCACATAATCCCGGCTCTGGATGGCGGCCAACGCCTGGGAGCAACGGTAGAGACCCATGGTCGCCCTGGGACTGGCGCCCAATTCCACGTCGGCGTGCTGGCGGGTGGCCTGCACCAACTGCACGATGTAGCTTCTCAGCACCGGGTCAACGTACACCTGCTGCACCAGCCGTTGCAACTCGAGGATCTCCGGACCGTCGGCCACCGGCCGGAGGTCGGCCAGGGGGTTCGCCCCGTTGAACCGGGTCAGCATCTCCCCTTCTTGGGCCTCATCGGGGTAACCCATGCGGATCCGGATCAGGAACCGGTCCAGCTGGGCTTCGGGCAGAGGAAAGGTGCCCTCCAGTTCGATGGGGTTCTGGGTGGCGATGAGCAGGAACGGCGAGGGCATGGGAATGGTCAGGTCGTCCACCGTCACCTGACCTTCAGCCATGGCTTCCAGCATCGCCGATTGGGTCCGGGGCGTCGCCCGGTTGATCTCGTCAGCCAACACCACCTGGGCCAGGATGGGTCCCGGCCGGAACTCGAACTCGCCGGACTTCTGGTTGTAGAAATTGACGCCGGTGATGTCCGAGGGCATCAGGTCCGGGGTGCACTGGATCCGCTTGAAGGAACATTGGAGGGACTCGGCCAGGCAGCGTGCCAGGGTGGTCTTGCCGATGCCGGGCACGTCTTCCACCAGGATGTGCCCGCCGCTCAACACCGCGGCCAGGGTCAGATCGATGACATCGCCCTTGCCCACCAACACCCGCTCGATGTTGGCTTTGATCCTGGCCGCCGCCTGGGAGACGGGGCCGGATATATCTGCCGGCGATTCTGCCTTTGGCGCTTCGCTCTGGGCCATTGTGCTCACAACGCATATACGGATGTTGGCGGCCGCCGGTTCAACGGCGCTCTGGCAAGTAGATTCTACAACTGATGGTTCACCGGCGTTGGTTCACCGGCCGCCGACGTGCTCTTCGGCTTCCCGCAGGTCCTTGAAGGAGTCCACACTGCACCAGAACCGCCGCGACTTCAAGGCCGCCAGTTGTCCCGCCCGGGCCATTCGGGGAAAGGTCTCGATCTCGTGGTCGCCCAGATCGGGCAACTCCCTGGCGATGGAACGGTCGAAGAGGTAGATGCCGCCGTTGATCCAGTGGTCCATCTCCACCTTCTCGCGGAAGCCGGTGACGGTGTCCGACTCGTCCATGTCCACCAGCCCGTAGGGGCTGACCATGGGCACCACCAAGATGGTGGCCATATGGGACTCGTTGGCCGATCTCCGTTCCCGGTGGCGAGCCGACAGGTTATCCAGGGTCTCTTCGGTGATGACGTCTCCGTTCAGCACGGCCACGGTGCTTTCTGTCTCTGGGACCTTGGAGTACCCCATCTTGATGGCCCCGCCCCGGCCCAGCGGGGAATCTTCCACGCTGTAGTGGACATCGACGCCAAATGCCCTGCCGTCTCCGAAGTAGTCCTTGATGACCTCCCAGCGGTAACCGGCCAGAAACACCACATCGGTCACGCCGCCAGCCTTAAGCCACTCAACCTGGTGTTCCAGGATGGGCTTGCCGCAGACCGGGACCATGGGCTTGGGCAGGGTGTCGGTCAGCGGGCGGAGTCTTTCCCCCTTCCCGCCTGCCAGGATCAAG
>JACZXN010000066.1 GCA_022571575.1 Chloroflexota bacterium
GTCGGCCGATCTCTGAATCCAGGCTTTTGACGGCCTCTTCCAGCGCCTGGACCCCTGCGCTGGGGACCGGTATGGCGATGAAGGACCGGATGCGGTCGCCGGGCGTCGTCACCGTTGCCTTGCCTCCTTTGGTCCGGAAATCACTGATTGGAGAGGTGTTTGCGGAGCCGCCCGTACCACTCGGCCAGGTCATCAAGAGAGTATTTGGCGTTGGCCGGGCTGGGGTTGGGAACCACAAATACAAAGGAAATGCCGATCGTGCGCTCCTGAAGACCGAGCTGCGCCCGTTCTTTCACGCCTTCGCCGTGCTGGAGGTAGGCTTTGTAGGCCATCAGCCCATGGAAGCAGACCAGCCGTGGAGCGAACCGCAGAATCTTTTCCTTCAGAACCGGGGCCCACCGGCGAAAATCGGCGGCCCGCAGTCCCGAGCCCATGGGCGTTGGCCGCTTGGCCACGTCGGTGAACCCGATGCCGTCGTCCAGCAGGGTGGCGTCTTCTTCGGCGGTGACCTCCCTGGCCACCAGTCCCGACAGGTTGAAGGCCGGCCAGAACCGGTTGCGCGGGTTGGCGAAGTAATGGCCCACCTCGGCCGAGTACTGGGAGGGGTTCAGGCCGACGAACAGCAGGTCCAGACCTTCCCGCAGATGGTCGGGCAGGGTCACCAGCTCGTCGGGTTTTGAGTTACCGGCGCTCAAATCAGGCGCTCACAGGCCCAGCAGCCTAGCCGCGTTTCCGGATAGCAGGGCAGCTTCCACATCGGGGGCGAGCCCGGCGTTCCGGGCCTGCTCCAGAGGGCGGGAGATCTCCATCAAGGGGTAGTCGCTGGCAAAAAGCACCTTCCCGGCCCAGGCCAGTTCGGCCACGGTGGCGAACACCTGGGGCCGGTAGAGAAAGGGCGACGCCGCCGAATCGAAGTACACGTTCTTCAGCGATTCCAGGACCTCGGGCATCAGCGAGTAGAAGGGGAGGCCGCCGCCCCAATGGGCGCAGATAATCAGGTTACCGGGAAAGTTCTGGATGAACCGGTATAATTTTTCGGGGGTCGTGCTCCCCTTGCCGGGGTATCGGTGGCCGACCGGCTCCGACGAGTGGACCAATACCGGAAGACCGTTTGAGCGGGCCAGTTCCATGACTGGTGCCATGACCGCCACGCTGGTGATGTCGAACCCCTGAGTGTCCGCGTGGAACTCGCCGATGCCCGCCAGCCCGGCGTCCAGACACCGCTGGGCCTCCGCCACCGCCGGCTCCCCCCAGGCTGGGTTCACCGAGCAGAACCCGGTTAGGCGGCCGGGATTGTCTCCCACCGCCTCGATGATGTAGTCGTTGGCTTGGGCGGCTATCTCAGGGTCCGTCCACCCCAGGCCCATGACCACCGCACGCTCCACGCCGGCGCGGTCCATGGCATCCAGCAGGTCTCCGGCCGAGGCGATGCGGGCGTCCGGGCTGGACAACAGCACCGCGAAGGTGGCGTCACGCCCGGCGATCTCCGCCCGGCGGCCGGCGAAAGAAGGCGGGAGGATGTGGCAGTGAGCGTCTATTACCAAGGTGAAAACTGTACAATCAATGGTCCGGGGCAAAGGTCCGGTGCGGGCTTGAGACGATGAGTATAGCACCGGGGGCGACGCCCCCATCTCCGGCATGGTCGCGAGTCTTGACTTCGTCGGATGTGCAACCGGGCGACCTGGAGCTTCCGCGACATGAAAATGGCGCTCTTAATTATGAGCAGGGTATGAGCGGCAACCAAAAGGGCGGTGCACCGGTGCTAAAGGGCCGCGCCGCCCCCGACTTCACCCTGCCCAAGCCCGAGGGCGAGTACCTCTCCCTCCAGGAATTACGGGGCAAGAAGATATTACTGGTCTTCCTGAGGCATTTCGCTTGAGTGCCTTGAAGGGAGCATCTGTCGCAGTTGCGGCAGCAGTACGCCGAGATTCGGGCCAGGGGCGCCGAAGTGGTGGCCATCTCCTTTGAACCCAGGGACCGGCTGTTCCAACTCACCCGTCTGCTCCAACTGCCCTTTACCATTCTGTCGGACCCGGAGCGGGACGTTTACACCGCCTACAGCCTGGCCCAGGGCAGGTGGATCAAGATATTCTCGCCCAAGACGGTCTGGACCTACGTGAAGCATTTCGCCAGAGGGCGGGGTTACGATCACGCCGCCAGCGATTGGAAACAGTTGGGCGGGGACTTTATCATCGGGGAGGACGGGACGGTGCTATACGAGCACCGGGGGCAGGCGCCCCACGACCGGCCCACGGTGGCCAGCCTGATCGCGGAATTGGACGGCTAGTACCGCGCCCCCATCCTAACCTTCCCCCAAACGGGGAAGGGACAGTTGCTCTCCCATTGTATCAGTGGTCGCTGCCGTCCTCGCTGAATTCGTTCTCGTCGCTGAAGACCCCAGTCTCCCTTCCCTGGAAGACATGGACCACGAAATTCCCGCGGTTGATGCCCACGGCGTCGACGATGTCTTCGTCCACGGTGTCGATGATCTGCTGGATGGTCTCCTGGGTCAGGCTCTCATCGACCGAGATCGCGACGTGGACCATCTCCGGGGTGAAATGGATGTCTACCCGGCCGACCTGCCGGTCCTGTTCCATGACCAGGTACGCTTCGGAGTAGGGTGTGCGCACCTCGCGCTCAAAGCTCAAATCAGCCAAAGACCGGTCCCTCCCTGTGCCCTCGTGCCTACGGCCGGATGTGTCCCTTCACGATTAGGACCCACTTACGCCGTCCTACGGCCGGATGTGCCCCTTCCCAATTATGACCCACTTATACGATGTTAGCTCTTTCAAGCCCATGGGGCCGCGGGCATGGTACTTCTGGGTGCTGATGCCCACCTCCGCGCCCAGGCCGAACTGCCCGCCGTCGGTGAACTGAGTGCTGGCGTTGACGTAAACCACCGCGGCGTCCACCTCGTCCAGGAACCTGGCGGCGGCCGCGTCATCTTCCGTGATGATCGCCTCGGAGTGGCCGGAACCGTAGGTCTCGATGTGCTCCAGCGCGTCGTCCAGGGAGTCCACGACCTTCACCGCGGCGGTGAGAGAAAGGAACTCCTTTCCCCAATCGTCCTCGTTGGCCGGCAGGACCGAGCCGGGAGCGTCAGGTCCCAGTATGCTGAGGGCCCGGTTGTCGCAGTGCAACTCGACGCCCGCCGCGGTCAGTTCCTTGGCGATGAGTGGCAATCCTTCAAGGGCGATTTCCGAGTGGACCAGCACGGTGTCCAGGGCGTTGCAGATGGAGGGACGCCTGACCTTGGCGTTGTGGACGATCTCAACGGCCATCTTCAGATCGGCCGACCGGTCCACGTAGGTGTGGCAAACCCCGATGCCGCCGGTGACCGCCGGCATGGTGGCGTTCTCGGCCACGAACCTGACCAGACCCGCGCCGCCCCGGGGCACCAGCAGGTCGATATATTCGTTCATCTTGAGCATGGCGTCCACCAACGCCCGGTCCGGGTTGTCCACGAACTGAACGGCGTCCTCGGTCACGCCGGCGCCGGAGAGGGCCCTGCGCAACAGCGCCACCAGCGCCGAGTTGGAACGGATGGTCTCCTTGCCGCCCCGCAGGAAGCAGGCGTTGCCCGACTTGAGACAGAGGCCGAAGATGTCCACGGTCACGTTGGGCCGGGACTCGTAGATGCTGGCGACCACCCCCAGGGGCACCCGGCGGCGGCTGGTTATGAGGCCGTTGGGCATGGTTGCCGTCTCGATGACCTCGCCCACGGGGTCCGGTAATTCGGCCACACTTCGGACCTCGTCGGCGATGCCGTTCAGGCGCTCCTCGGTCAGCAGCAGCCGGTCCAACATGTACTCTTCCAGCCCGTCAGCTTTGGCTTGTTGGTAGTCCTGTTGGTTGGCCGCCAGCACGTCCGCCTGGTCGGACCGGAGCAGTTGGGCCAGGTTATTCAGCACCCGGTTCTTGTCCTCAGTCGATAACCGGGCCAACTTCCGGGCGGCCTTCCGGGCGGCTTGGCCCAGGGCGTTCAGGTCTTCAACTGTCTTGGTGGTCATCTCGTTCACCGTCCTATAAGAGGACCAGGTTATTCCGGTGCACCACTTCCTGTCCGTAGTCGTAGCCCAGGGTCTCTTCGATGCGGTCCGAGCGCAAACCTTGAATCTTGGCTATGTCCCGGGCCGCGTAGTTGGCGATGCCGCAGGCGATCTTCTTGCCCTTGGAATCCACCACGTAGATGGACTCGCCGCGGCTGAAATCGCCCCCCACGGACTGGATGCCCGCGGGAAGCAGGCTGCGGTGGTCGTCCAACAGCGCACCAGCCGCCCCGGCGTCCACGGTGACCTGGCCCCGCTGGGAGATACCGCTCAGCATCCACCGTTTGCGGGCCTCCATCTTACTGTCGGCGGGCTTGAAATAGGTGCCCACCGGCTCGCCCCGGGCGGCGCGGATCACCGCGTCCACGGCCCGGCCATGGCACATCACCATGGGGATGCCCGACGCCGTGACCAGCTTGGCCGCTTCCAGTTTGGTGGCCATCCCGCCCCTGGCCCCGGGATGCAAATCCTCCCCGGCCAGGGCCTCTATCTTGGCATCCACCTGGTCCACCTCGGCGATCAGGGTGGCATTGGGATCGGTCCTGGGGTCCGCCGAATACAGGCCCTCGGTGTCGGTCAGGACCAGCAGCAGGTCGGCGTCCACCAGGTTGGCCACCAGGGCCGAGAGACGGTCGTTGTCGCCGAACACCTCGCCGATCTCATCCACGGCCACCACGTCGTTCTCGTTGATCACCGGCACCACCCCCAATTCCAACAGCCGCTGCAGGGTGTTGCCAACGTTCAGATAGGACTGACGGTTGGACAGGTCGGAGATGGTCAGCAGCGTCTGGGCGACCTGGGCGCCGTGGGAGGCGAACAGCTCCTGGTAG
Source organism: Chloroflexota bacterium (assembly GCA_022571575.1). Next base: position 4,880 of record JACZXN010000066.1, read on the forward strand.
GTGTGCATCAACCGGCTCTGCCCCACGGCGGCGAACACCTGCCGGGAGGAGATATCGGGGCCCATATCCCCACGGGTCTGTCCCAGGGCCGACCGGCCGGCGGCGATGGCGCCCGAGGTCACCAGCAGCACTTCTCCCGAGGCGTCGCGCACCTGGCAGACCTGGCGAACCAGGTCGGCCATCACCTCCGAGTCCAAACCGGAAGGGCCGGTGAGGGCGCCGGTCCCGGCTTTGACCACGATGCGGCGGTAACGAAGGCCGCCCGAGGCGGTATCCTCTTTGCCGGACCCCGGTTTAGTTGACTCCGGTTTGGTGGAATCCTTTGGACGCTGACTTGCTCTGGCCATGATCCAGGTGTTTTGGTGGGTATTTAGGGGCTGAAAACTGGGGCAAAAAAATGGGCGGTCCAAAGCCGCCACGCTCGCCGGATATTATAACACGCACCCTCCGGTCAACGGATTATCCGCAGGGCCGGGTGTTCATTATCCGCCGGCGCCGCCGGTCCTTCGCCCGCCTGAGTGGTATTGAATACCCCGCCTATTAACCGCTAAGCCTTGAGACCTCAGATCACCCGTTACCAGGCGGGGAGTCAGCGTAAATCGGACCCGGTTTGAAACATGGGTTGGCCGGGTTGGCCCTCTGTTGCGGCCGTTCAAGTCCTCAGACGCATCAGTCTGAGATCAAGCCTTCCTCCTCGGCCACCATTTCGAGGGTTTCCCATCCCTCGGTGGTGCCCGGCAAAAAGGCCTTGCACCCTTCCGCGTCCATGGCGATCTTCCCCACCGGGTCACTGTAGTCCATGGACACAAAGGCCTGGGTGATCTGGTTGGATATCTTCTGGTCCAGGTCCCCCTGTGCGGTGAAGCAACAGTGGCTATATCCAGGACTGGTCCAGAAGATACGGACCCCGCCCTGGGGTAGAGACCCATCCTCCTCCATCCGTTCAATAGTGGTCCGGGACACTGCGCCCGCGTCGTACTCACCCTTCAGGACCAGTTCGACCACATCTCTCTGATCGGCCCCGGAGTCTTGCGGCCGGTCGTCGTAAAAGGTGAAGTGGGCCAGGTCCTGGGTGGGGTTGATGCCCACCTCCTTCAGGTAGTGGTAGGCGAGGAGCCCCGCCTCCACCGAGCCGCGGCCTCCCAGTGCGAAGCGCTTACCATTCAGGTCCTCCACCGTGAGTATCTCCGAATCGGGCTGGGTGATGAAATGGGTTACCAGGTTCACGTCAACATCCCGCATGGCCACCACCTGACACGGTTCGTCGAGGCGCCGTTTGATCTTTACGTAGGCCAGCGGACCATTCCAGGCCAGGTCGATCTCCCTACTGACAAAGGCATCAACCAGGGCATCCCAGCTTGAGTAAAGGACCCAGTCAAGGTCGATGCCCTCCCTTTGAAAATGTTCGCTGATCGCCGGAAATCCCACCAGATAATTTTTGGACGCCACGCCTCCCAGTCTAAGCATGTTCTTCCTCCGGTTTAGACGAATTTCCGATTTCAGCGAATGTGCCGCCCATTAAATCCCGTCGGAATAGATTTTACAACAGCATCTGATTCGGTGAGTAGGAACGGCTGACGGCTGTGCACCTGCCCCAGTACACCTGCGCTCCCAGGCCCTGGGCGTGGGAACCAACTCCTGCGCGGTACGGGTTTTGCCGATCCCGGCTCCCCCACAAGCATCGCCAGCCGGCCGCGACCGGCTATGGATTCCTCCAGGGCCGCCCGCAATTCGCCCATCTCCCGCTGGCGGCCGACGAAGACCCCAGCTGTCTGCCCGGAACTGGTCACGGCTCTCCAACCCTGATGGATTGGTGGCATTTTGCATCAAAACCGGACCATTCGAACGAGGAAACCGGTCCCGCGGCCCGTCAGGCAGTAGTTTCCATACGAAAATGCCCTATCTCCTTAGTAAAAACCGTTTTTGTGGACCCTGGAAAGCCGGTCTCCACTTGTAACAGACCCGGTCAGGCCATAAAATAGTTGAAAAGGGGCTGGCTTCGTCGCCAGCCTCTTTTCCGGCGTGTCAAATTAAGCCCCGGCCCTATACCGCCGTGTCTGCCCGTCGTTTTGCTTGGAAGTTTTATCTGGAGATTCTGGCCAAAATATGACCCTCAACGGAGTCCTAGAATTACTGGACCGCCATCCTGAGCACCGGGGGAACGTGGACTCGTGCGGCAAACCCGGGGGTGAATCCGGGGTGACCGTCCGCCAGGGCGCCCGCGCCGCCTTCCTGGCCTCCCTGTGGCGCCGACAGCGGGGCCCCATCCTGGTGGTCACTCCCCGGCCCGACGACGCCCGGCGTCTCCACGACCAATTGCTGACCTATCTGGGGGACGACCAGCCCATCCACCTGCTCCCCGAGCCCGAGGTGCTGCCCTTCGAGCGGCTGGCGGTGGACGCCAACACCAGCAACCAGCGCCTCAGCGCCCTGGCGGCTTTGGCGGCGGCCGGCCGTTTCGCCGGCTTGGAGCCGGACATCCAGCCCCTGGTGGTTTGCTCGGTGGGCTCGGCCCTGATCTACACCCTGCCCCCGGAGCTGATGGCCGGCGTATTCCCAGCCACCGGAGAACTGAGCCTCTGGCGGAAGGGCGACCGGATACGGATCAACACCCTGCTTGGCCAGTGGCTGGACCTGGGCTACCGCAACGAACCGGTGGTGGAGGCCCCGGGAAGCTTCAGCCACCGCGGCGGCATCCTGGATGTTTACCCCACCGGGTCCGAATGGCCGCTGCGCATCGAACTCTTCGACGACGAGATCGACACCATCCGCTACTTCGACCCGGTGTCTCAACGCTCCATCCGGACGGCGGCCGAGGCACGTTTCGCC
>JACZXN010000067.1 GCA_022571575.1 Chloroflexota bacterium
TGGACAACTGCATGAGCCATAAGGACGCCATCAACGAGAACTTCGGCCGTGAGCTTCTGGAACTGTTCGCCATGGGCGTCGGCATGGACGGCCACGCCAACTACTCCGAGGATGACGTGAAGGCGTGCGCCCGGGCCTTCACCGGCTGGACCATCGCCAACGCCATCCCCAGGTACCCCTACGGCCGCTTTCAGTCCCAGTTCGCCTTCAACGCCGCCGACCACGACTACGGCGAGAAGACCTTCCAGGGCGAGACCGGCAACTTCAACGGCGACGACATCATCGAGATCATCGTCAAGCAGCCGTCCGCGGCCCGGTTCATCGCCCGCCACCTTTACAACTTCTTCGTGGCCGATGAGCCCCAGATACCGGCCTGGCAGGGCACCCCTCCCCGGGACATGGACGCCATCAAGGAGATGGAAGACGCCTACTTCGAGTCCAACTACGACCTCACCGCCATGCTGCGGGTGATGTTCAATTCCGACTGGTTCAAGAACGCCCGCTTCGAAAAGGTGAAGAGCCCCGCGGAGACCGTCGCCGGGACCATGCGCTTGGTCAAGGACTTCACCAGCCCCAAGCCGGGCCTGCACCCCATCGCCATGGAGATACGCTACATGGGCCAGGACCTGATGAACCCGCCCACCGTCGAGGGCTGGCACACCGGCCAAGAGTGGATCGACAGCGGCACCTTGGTGGAGCGCATCAACTTCACCGCCGACCAGGTCGGCAACGTCAACCTACCCGGGGTGAAGGCCATCATCGACCGCCTCGGTTCCGAGGGCATCGACCAGCCGGGGGCGTTGGTCGACCGCTGCCTGGACATGCTCGGGGCCTACTCTCTGCCCGACGAGACCCGCGGCTACCTGGTGGAGCACATCGCGAAGGTCGGCGAGTTGAAGCCGGGGACGGAGTCCTACGGCGGCCAGATCGCCCAGACGCTGCAATTGATCGTGGCCACCCAGGAGTATCAGTTCGCCTAGGCGGACGCCGGATATGGGACGCTTGGACGGAAAAGTAGCGCTGATCAGCGGCGGCGCCCGGGGCCAGGGGGCTGAGGAAGCCCGGCTGATGGCCCAAGAAGGCGCCAAGGTCGTTTTCGGAGACATCCTGGACGACCAGGGCAAGCAGGTCGAGGCCGGGATCACCGAGGCCGGCCTGGAGGCCACCTACGTCCATCTGGACGTCACCCGCGAGAGCGAGTGGGTCTCGGCGGTGGAGACCGCCGTCGGGAAGTACGGCGGGCTTCACATCCTGGTCAACAACGCCGGGATCCTGATCCGAAAGAGCATCGAAGAAACCACGGAAGAAGACTGGGACCGCATCATGGCCATCAACGTGAAGGGCGTTTTCCTGGGGACCAAGCACGCCATTCCCGCCATGAGAAACTCGGGCGGAGGGTCGATCGTCAACATATCCTCCACCGCCGGTCTCGTGGGCAGCCTGGAAGGGTCGCCCAGCTATACCGCCACCAAGGGCGCGGTCAGGCTCTTCACCAAGGCCACGGCGATCCAACACGCCAAGGACGGCATCCGGTGCAACTCGGTCCATCCCGGCCCCATCGACACCGAGATGATCCGGGACACCCTATCCGACCCGGATCGACTGGCCACACGCATGCGCCGGTTGCCCATGGGCCGGATCGGCACCGCCGCCGACATCGCCTACGGCGTGCTGTATCTGGCATCCGACGAGGCGTCATTCGTGACCGGCACCGAGTTGGTCATCGACGGCGGGACCACCGCCGAGTAGCCATCAATGATTGACATCGACCGGTGATGAGCCCGCGACTGGGATGTAAGGCCCACCGGATTTGAACCCCAATCTGGGACCAAGGAGTAACCGACTCATGACCTCCACCAAGAAAGACCCGGTATTGGCTGTATTGCAGCTTTCGGGCGGCAACGACGCCCTGAACACCATCGTCCCATACACCGACCCCCGGTACACCGACAACCGGCCTTCGGTCAGGGTGGCCGCGGACCAGGTGCTGCCGATCAACGACACCATCGGCTTCAACCCGGCCATGGCCCCCATCAAGGAACTCTACGACCAGGGCAAGGTTGCCATCATACTGGGCGTGGGTTACCCCAACCCCAACCGTTCCCACTTCCGCTCCATGGACATCTGGCACACCTGCGAGCCGGAAAAGGTGGGCAATGAGGGCTGGCTGGGCCGCGCCATCCGCGACCTCGACCCCAAGGGAGAGAACGTCCTGACCGGCGTGAACTTCGGCCGGGGCCTTCCGCGGTCGCTGGCGGCGCCCGGAGTGCCGGTGGCCTCGGTGGGCAACCTGGAGACCTACGGCGTCCTCACGGGCATCGAAGACGAACAGAGGGAAGAGGCGTTGGAGATCTTCTCCCGCATGTACTCGCCGGCCATGGGCCGCGGCCCGGTGATGGACTATCTGTCCCACACCGGCATGGACGCGCTCAAGGGGGCCGACATCCTCAGCACCGCGCCGGAGAAGTATTCATCCACCGTGGAGTACGGCAGCGATTCCGTGGCCCAGTACATGAGGAACATCGCCCAGACCCACATCGCCGAATTCGGCACCCGGTTCCTCTACACCACCGCCCCCTACAACAGCTTCGACACCCACGCCGGGCAGATGGTTGGACACTCCGCGCTGTGGCGAGATGTTTCCGCCGCGGTGCGTGACTTCCAAACCGACCTGACCGAGAACAACGCCGCCGACAACATGGTGCTGTTGGTCTTCACCGAGTTTGGGCGCCGCGTCCATGACAACGGCTCCGGAACGGACCACGGTTCGGGCGGGATCGCCTTCGTCATCGGCGACGCCGTCAAGGGCGGACTCTACGGCGAGTACCCTTCACTGGAAGAGAGCAAGCTGCTGGAAGGGGACCTGCATTTCAACAACGACTTCCGCGGCCTGTATTCCACCCTGCTGGAGAAGTGGATCGGCCTTGATGCCAAGTCCGTGGTGGGCGGGACCTTCGAACAGATGGACTTCCTGTAGGCCGTCAGCCGGACCGCCCAGGCAGACCGCACGCAACCGAACAGTCAAGCGAGGTAAGGATGACTACTCAAGCGCTGAGCGTATCCCTCCAATACAGCCATAGCATCGGGCGCGGGGAATTCTCCGGCCCCGGTTTCCGCAACCCGGTGGCCATCGCCCGGGGCGCCGACGACGTGATGTACGTCGTCAACCGGTCCTACGAGTACCGGCCCGACGGCAAGCGGGTGACCATCTGCACCGTCGATGAAGAGTACATCGGCGAATTCGCCCGCGGCGTCCACACCGCCGGCGTGACCGACATCGTCACCGAGGACGGCTCTCTGATCTGGCCCACCAGCATCACCCTGGACAAAGACGGCAACGTCTATATCGCCGACGAGTGGCTGAACCGCATCTCCATCTTCACCAAGGACGGCGAATGGGTCGGCAAGTGGGGCACCGAAGGCAGCGGCGACGGCGAGATCAGCCGTCCCTCCGGCATGGTCTTCGACGCCGACAACAACCTGCTGCTGGTGGATAGCCAGAACAACCGGATCCAGAAATTCACCAAGGACGGCAGGTTCATCTCCGCCTTCGGCGCCCCGGGTTCCGGAGACGGACAGTTCAACCTGCCCTGGGGCATCGACGTGGACGCCGACGGCAACATCTACGTTGCCGATTGGCGCAACGACCGGGTCCAGAAATTCACCAAGGACGGCGAGTTTCTGATGAAGTTTGGCAGTTCCGGAAGCGCCGAGGGTGAGTTCAACCGGCCCACCGGCGTCGCCGTGGACCGGACCGGCATGATCTACGTGGCCGACTGGGGCAACGAGCGCCTGCAGATGTTCGACCCGGCGGGGCAGTTCGTGACCCTGGTCACCGGCGACGGCACCATCTCCAAATGGGGCAAGGACAAGCTGGACGCCAACGCCGAGATGTGGAAGGAGCGGGAGATCGCTCAGGGCATCGAGCGGGAGAAGGACTTCTGGGGCCCGGTGGCCGTCACGGTGGACGACGAAGACCGCGTCTTCGTGGTCGAGTCCTGCCGCAACCGCATCCAGGTCTACCGCCGGCAGGAGCCCATGTTCAGAGGCGGCGGCCGCCTCTAGGCGGGCATACGGCCATCGGCTATCAGCGAATCAAGGAAGGGGGACATTAAAAAGTCCCCCTTCCGGTGTCCAACCCGTGATAGGCAGCAGTATAGTGACCACACAGGACGAACTGGGAGCCAAACTCAAAACGCTGGGGATCAGACTGACCCCGCAACGGTTGGCCATCGCCGAGGTGGTGGTCAATTCGGGGGACCACCCGTCGGTCAAAGAGATCTTCGGACGGGTGAAGGAGTTCTTCCCCTACGTGACGCTGGCCACGGTCTATTCCACGTTGACCGTGCTGGAGCAGGCCGGCATCGTCCGGGAACTGCCCTTCCAGAAGCAGTCACGCTACGACGCCAATCTGTCGCCCCATGCCAATCTGGTCTGTGTCGGCTGCGGCAGCGTGCATGATGCCGACGTGGGCCAAGATTTGGTGGCCGAACTGCGGGAACGGTTGGAAGAATCCTCGGATTTCCAGTTCACCGGGCAGCGGGTGGACTTCTACGGCTGGTGCCCCAACTGCGCCAACCGCCGCGACCGCCGCTCCGACGCCCTGGCCGAATAACCCCGTGCCCATACAAGTATGCCGTCCGCTCGGCCTGGTTTGAGCAATCCCCACCTGAAATCATTTGGCTTCGGGCATCGTTCTTCCGGGGATTGGCGATCGGCTATCTAGCGCGGCATGCTGCCAAATTCTGGTTGAGTTTAAGTCAACCCCGTCGCCCAATACCCAAACGCGGCTGGCTTCTGACATCAGTGCTGCGGAGATTGAGCGTGGGTGCAAAGATTGAAGCGCCCGGTCGAGGGAGTCTGAACGGCGTGCCGGCAAAATCCGCGCCAACGGTATTTCAGATTCGGTATATGCTAAAATCTCATGATTCCTGAACATAGGTTTGTCCAATAGGAGAAGGCAATGGCTTCCAACGTGGCACTGTCCAACCAAGAATTCAACGTGGTGGGTAGCAGGCCCATCCGCCACGATGGCAACGACAAAGTAACCGGGCGGGCGCGCTACAGCGCCGACATGACTCTTCCGCGACTACTCCACGGGAAGATTCTACGCAGTCCACACGCTCACGCCCGAATCATATCCATCGACCCCGGCCGGGCCTTGGCTCTGCCCGGTGTAAAGGCAGTGGTGACCTCCGCCGATTTCGCCCAACCAAGCGGGAGAGTGGCGGACTTGGGTGAAGGCGCCATGGCCAACCCAAAGTGGATCAGCAACAACTGCATGGCCAGCGAAAAGGCTTTATACAAAGGGCACGCCGTGGCTGCGGTGGCGGCGACCAGTCTCCAAGTTGCGGAAGAAGCCCTTTCCCTGATCGATGTGGACTACGAGGTGCTGCCGGCCGTGGTTGACCTGCTTGAAGCCATGAAGGACGATGCCCCTTTGTTGCACGAGAGGCTAGCCAACTCGGAGAACCCGAACATCCGGCCCGGCGGTCTGCGTGACGATGACGACCTCGAAAAAGCCACCAACATCTCCAACCACTTCGTTTTCGAACTGGGAGACGTCGAACAGGGATTCAAGAAAGCCGACGTCATCGTGGAGAGGGAATTCCGGACCGCCACCGTGCACCAGGGCTACATCGAACCGCACTCTGCAACCGCAATGTGGGGAGAAGACGGAAAATTGACCATCTGGTGCAGCAGCCAAGGCCACTTCCAGATCCGAGACCTCACGAGCTTGGTTCTCGGCATTCCCGTCTCCCAGATCCGGGTGGTTCCCATGGAAATCGGCGGAGGATTCGGAGGAAAGACGGTTATCTACTTGGAGCCGGTGGCTGCGGCGCTTTCCAAGAAAGCCGGGCGCCCGGTTAAGATTTCCATGGGCCGCGCGGAAGTGTTCGAAGCGACGGGGCCAACCTCAGGTAGTTTCATCAGGGTGAAGATCGGAGCCAATAAAGAGGGGATGATCACCGGCGCGGACATCACCATGATCTACGAAGCCGGTGGATTCCCCGGGTCGCCCATCAACCAGGCATGCCAGTGCGTTTTGACGCCTTATAACATCTCCGACGGGAGGATCGAAGGATACGACGTGGTGCTCAACAAACCCAAGGCCGCCGCCTACCGTGCGCCGGGCGTGCCCGCCGCGGCCTTCGCCGCGGAATCGGTCATAGACGAGATTTGTGAAAAGCTGGGGATGGACCCGCTGGAATTCCGGATCAAGAACGGTTCCAAAGAAGGGAGCCGCCGTATCCCCGGCCCGGTGTTGCAGCGCGTGGGCTACCTGGAAACTTTGGCGGCAGCCATGAAAACCGATCACTACAATACCCCTCTGGAGGGTCCCAACCGGGGCCGGGGCATCGCCACTGGGTTTTGGTTCAACGGGACCGGACCGGCTTGCGCCACCGCCAGCGTTAATGCCGATGGAACAGTGAGTCTGATTGAAGGGTCGCCCGACATCGGCGGAAGCCGGGCATCCATGGCTATGCAGGTGGCCGAGGTGCTCGGCCTTCCCGCCGAGGATGTCCACCCGTCAGTGGGCGACACCGACTCCGTAGGGTACACTTCTTTGACCGCCGGCAGCGGAGCCACCTTTAAGTCCGGCTGGGCTTGCTATGAGGCGGCCATGGATATCAAAGAGCAACTCATTCAGCGGGCCGCACGGGTCTGGGAAGTCGGTCCTGAAGACGTGGAATACACGAATGGAGTAGCTTCCCACAAGTCGGACCCCGAGCTGAAACTGACCTTCAAACAGCTTGCTGCCCGGCTGAACGGCACCGGCGGCCCAGTTGTGGGCCGGGGCAACGTGAACCCGGCTGGCGTGGGCAACGCCTTCGCGGTGCACATTGTAGACGTGGAAGTGGACCCGGAAACAGGGAAAGTGGCTATCCTCCGCTACACTGCTCTACAGGACGTGGGAACGGCCATCCATCCCAGTTATGTAGAGGGGCAATTGCAGGGCGGAGTAGTCCAGGGAATCGGCTGGGCGCTTAACGAAGAGTACGTCTACAATCAGTCCGGCAAGATGGACAACCCGACGTTCTTGGACTACCGGATGCCCACCAGTTTGGACCTGCCGATGATTGACACGGTGCTTGTTGAAGTCCCCAACCCGGGCCATCCATTCGGGGTTCGGGGAGTGGGCGAAGTGTGCATCGTGCCTCCCCTCGCCGCCGTGGCCAACGCCATCCACGGTGCATTGGGCGTCAGAATGGACGCGTTGCCCATGTCTCCGGGCAACGTCCTGGAAGCCCTGTGGGCCAAGGAAGGGAAGTAGGGGATAGCCATTGAAGGCAAGGTTTCCTGTCGAATGACCGGCATTGCAGATGCCGCCGGGGAGGCCGAGCTGTTCTCAACAAGCTGTCGCGTCGTTCGATTGGCCTTTTGGGGTTCAGGGTTGCGCCAAGGTTAGCATGGGGTCCCTTTTGACCCCGGTGCGGCCCTAGTCCCCTTTGTAACCCCGGTTTCCCTGCTGCTTCTCCAGGTAGTTGCGGATCATCAGGGCGGCCGTGGCCCCCTCGCCAACGGCGCTGGCCACCTGCTTGGTGCTGCCGCCACGGGCGTCTCCGGCGGCGAACACGCCCTCCAGACTGGTCTCCATGGTCCCACTGGTGGTGATGAAGCCCCACTTGTCGGTTTCCACATCGTCCTTGACGAACTGGGTGTTGGGGTCGAGCCCGATGAAGATGAACGCCGC
>JACZXN010000068.1 GCA_022571575.1 Chloroflexota bacterium
TTAATGGGCATTGTGTTCATGACCTGGGTCTGGCTTAGTGCCAATCGCTCTGCGCCCATCAGGGTTGATGCTAAGCTGGGCCTATACTTATCACTGAGGCCATTTGGGCTACGTTTTGGCAGCAGGGGCTTCTCGGCTGGACGGTTGGAGAACTTTGAAGATGGGTGATGATTTAGCTAGTTTACCTTCACAAAGTGTTCACACCACGGAACGTCGGCAAATCGGGCCAGTGTCTTGTCAAGAACCTCCATAACCGTTGTATCCTTGGTTAATATATAGAACACTCTAGGACTGCCCCGGCGGTACCGAAGCGCCATCACCTGGGCCGATACTCCAAATTGTTGACGGGCTTGGGTGAGCCGTTCTTCGATTTGTATTTCAGCCGTTGCCTGGCGATTGAGGTGGTGATAGATGACCAGCGTCTGGCCCCTATCGTAATACGGCAAAAGCTCTTCAAGAAGCACATATTTCGAACCAAGTCTTGAATACGCCTGGGCCATAGTTCCGATACCATTGTCTGGATCAACGAACACCACATGACAGGTCTGCGTGGACTCAAGAGCACCAGCCACCCATTCCTGTCGCTCCAGAACACGGGAAGATGGTTTTGAGCGAATCCGATTGCCTTTCAGATCTAATATGCGTTCGTAATAAATAGTGTCTTCCGGCAAGATACCCTTCCGACGGATGGCAGAAACGCTTCGGTCTCCGCTTCTCACTATTTCCCCCAGATTGTCGTATAGGCTAGGATCACAGGCACGAAAGGCCTGAAGGTTTTTCGGCGTCGGCTCCAAGTACCCGATATGCCGGCCGTCGTTGTTGTGGGTCTCGTCCGAAGTTAGATACCAGACTACCCCCAGACGTAACGCTGGGTACTTATCGCCGTCAGGCATACAAAGAGCCCGTAACAATCCGTATTTGCCGAAATCGCCTACATCGCCAACATAACGATTTTGCAATTAACCACCTGCCTGGGCTGTGAAGTTGTAGAATTCCCTAAACTGATTTGTTGCCAGGTGGATCCCGTGACATATCTAGCTGTGGAAGGATGCATTGCCTCGGGAAAGACTACTTTAGCGAAGGCGCTCGCCTTGCGGTGTCAAATCCAGTTCGTGTTGGAGGATTATCACGATGTGCCGTCGTTGGAACTATTCTACAAAGACCCTGACCGCCACGCTTTCGAAACGGAAATTCAATTTACACAATCTCATTACAACCGGTTAGTATCGGCCTTGGAGATCAACAACGGAACACCCTTTATTACCGACTTCACCTTAAAAAGAGATTTGTTGTTCGCCAGCATTACGTTGGAACACCAGCCAGTTAAGTTGACGGAGTACAAACTATTCTGGCAAGGACTCGCTACTCAACTCCCGGAACCAGATTGGATCATCTTGTTGGAAGCGCCGATTGACGAGTTACTCAACAGGATCAAGCAGAGAGGCCGCCCGTTTGAGCAAGAAATTAGCGAGGGTTATTTAAAGCGTCTCGTCCTAGGGCTGAGGAATATTTACCGAGGATTTGCTGACGACGTTCTTATCAAATTGGAGTCAACCGGGCTTGCTGAACTTCTTAAGGCGGTGCCAACGAACCTGACTGCCCGCCTTGGCTCCAGCCATCAGCCCGGAACCTAACTCAGCAGTTGCTCCACGGCTTCAGCCCCCATGTACCGCTCCAGCAGCCCGGCGAAGTGGCTGGCTTTCGTGGCGGTGCGGGCGTCGGCCTTGTCCAACAGACCGGCCAGAGACTCGACGGTGTCCAGGGTGTTGGAGCGCACCTGGATCAGGGGGACTTCCCGCTGCAGGGCCTCGGCTTTTATGTACTCGTTGGGCTCTCCCGGCCCGGTGAGCACCAGGCAGCAGGTGTTCTCTCCCATGCAGGCCATCTGGATGTCGGGACGCTCCACCCGGGTGATAACGGCCTGGTTGGCGTAGCGGCCGAAGTAGGTGGGCCCTGTGTCCATGATGTTGCCGCCGATCATGAAACGCTCCACCGGGGCGTCGATGTTCACCGGGTCCAGCACCCATTGTCCGCCCAGGTGCTCCGCCAGTTGCTCCACGGTCACCGAGAGCATCCCACGGCTTTCGGGAATCACGGCCACGGGCACGGCCAGGGACTCGGGTAATCCGGCCAGTTCACGGGCGACCTCGTCGCGGCGGTGGATGGGAACCGCGTTGACCACGATTCCAGCCATATTTTTACTGGCGTCGATGGACGCGGCGACGGCGGCGGGGTCAACCGGCTGGGGGCATCGGTGTACCAGGATGACCTTTTGGCCCGGGGCATAAGGTCCAACTGGATGCCCGGACGCATCGGGCCCTTCGATGATGACGATGCCGGCTTCCGACTCCAGCTTGGAGACCTCCGCCTGGACCTCAGCCATGGCCGCTGCGTCGGTCGAGCTGGTCAGGGGCTTGGGGGCGGGAACGGCTGGACCGCCCAGAGATTGGAGTAACCGGGAAACGAAGGCGGCGTCTGGGTCCGCGCCGGGTTCATCGGAGAAGGGTTTGTAGTAGGCGGCCTGTTTCCCGGCGGCATTGGCCGTGACCAGCAGCGCCGCCGCCAGGCTGGTCTTGCCGGCCCCGGACTGATTTCCCACGATCTGAAGGACGGCCACGGAGTCTCCTAAATGTCTGATTGCCGGGTAATTTTAGCATAGGAGCCGCGTCCAAACGGATGCGGCTGGGCTAATCGTTTACGTCCTTGGGGCCGGTGTTCTCAGGGTCGAACCGGTCGGGGAACCTGGTCGTGGCGTCCCACTTGGCCAGGGTGAAGTCCGACCGATGGAGGCTGGCCTGGTTGAAGCTGGCCCCTCGTACGTCGGTTGCGATCCACATGGAGTCCCGGATCATGGCCAGATTGAAGTCAGCCCCCGGCATGACAGCCCGGCTCAGGTCGGCCCCGTTCATGTTGGTTGAGTGGAACCGGGCGTTGGTAAGGTTGGCGTTCCGCAGGTCGGCTTCGATCATATTTGACTGACTGAAATCGGCATCGGTCAGGTCCGCGCCGATGAGGTTGACCCGGTTCATGCGGCAGTGCCTGACCGCCGCGTTCTTCAAGATAGCGCCCTTCAGGTCGGCCCAGAACAGGTTCACGTTGATGATGTTGGCCGAGGTCAGGTTGACGCCGGCCATCCCGGCCCGTCCCAGGTCTGCTTCAGACAGGTCTGCCCCCGACAGGTCGGCGCCGGCCAGGTTGGCCCGGGTGAGCCTGGCGCCGGTCAGGTTCGCGCCCTTGAGGTTGGCGTTGCGGATCTTGGTCCCCGCCAGGTCAACGCCGCTGAGGTCGGCCCCTGCCAGGTCCAGTTGCACATCGGGATTGTTCTCGCGCCAGGCGTCCACGGCGTCGGGGCCGCTGGAAGCCAGTTTGACGTGTTCTTGGTTAGCCAAATTCTTGTACTCCGTATCTGGGGCCGGGCCACAAAAACACAGCCCAGGAACTGATCCCAGGCTGCGTTGTCCGGTCCTATGGTTTCCGCCTGCGGCAGGTATTGGCGCCAGGGTTGGCTTACCAGGGTTGCCTTAGAAGTTAGGCCTCTTCCAACTCGAATAGTTTGTCGGCGATGGCCATCTTCAGTTCATTGACCTTGGTCAGGTCGGGAAAGGCCCCGGCTTCCTTACGGTCGAAGATCTTTTCCCCGTCCAGGTACACTTCCAGGCGCCCCTTGTCGGATGGGGTCATCTTGATAGCCACGTCGCCCGGGGCGTCCGAGTGGAAGAATTCATTCGCCAACCACGTGGCGACTGGATAATAGCCTCAAGAGACGCAATAAACGATTTCCGCTTCTACTTTGCCGTGTTCTGACCCTGCCATTCAATCCTCCGAATAAGTTGGTGAGCGGCCCCACAACGTTGAAATAGGCGTGGCGCTACTGGATCACTGCCGTGCCCAGGCCCACCGCGGTCCGGTTTCCGTCTTGGTTATCGCAGAAAAGGTCCACCGAGACCTTGGTCCCGGCCTCGGTCTCCTCCGTCCCGCTGACGGCGCCGGTGACGGTGATGGTGTCCCCGGCCTTCACGGGCCGCAGGAACTTCAGGTTGACGGTGCCGGTGTGGTTGAAGACCTCCGGGCCGAAGAACCGGCGCAGGCTCTCGGCGGCGAAAGCCACCGACATGCGGCCCGATGCGATGGCATAGGTGGTGCCCAGGCGTTTAGCGGCCAATTCCGGGTTGTTGTGGATGTTCTCCCGGTCCAAGATCCCGCAGGACTCGAACTGAAGGATCGAGTCTGTGGTGATCTTCTTGGTGACCGAAGGAATCTTCTGGTCTTGCTCTATTTTTGTTCCGGATGCCATTTCTTCCCCAACTCGTCTGGCTTCTTCAATTGGTAGGTGCTGAGCTTCTCGAGCACGCGCCCATCTTCGTCGATGGCGGTGGCCTCGATGACTATGTAGGGTTTGTCCCGCCGCAGGTATTTGTCCGAGATGCGGCCGGTGACGTTGATCTTCTTGCCCACGATGGGCGGGTTGAAAAACTGGACCTCGTTGCCCGCGTTCACCGTGCCGACGGGATCGTCATAGACCATGGCGAAGGCGGTGGCGTCGTGTTTGACAGCCAGTGTCGGGAAGGGGGCTTCCGGGTCGTCCACGGAGGCGCGGAAGGCGTCCAGCATCTCCTGGGTCAGGGTGTACTCGTAGGACCCCAACGCTTCCCCAATCACGGCCTTGTCGTAGTCGAAAATCTTAAGTTCCGGGTCTGCCATTTCCTGACTCCTGCTCTGGCCCTGCCGGGGGCTCGGTTTCTACGATACTGAGTTTGCCGGGGGTAGTCAACGCGTGCGCCGGCCGTGGCCGGGCGTGGCCGATGAATCCGGGATGCCCTATAATAGACCGAGACATCTAGCTTTTGAAGGCGTGACTGACCGACATGGACCTGACCTTCGAGCGGGGAGACCCGCTACATCCCAGAGGACATGCCCTGCTCTACTTCCGCGTGGAAACGGAGCCGGACAAGGTCTACGCCACCTACGTGGTCACGCTGCCGGTCAAGTCGGACCTCACCAAGTACGTCCCGCCCTTCCTCGCCGCTCACCTGGGCAGTCTGCCCCTCAGCGACCTGTCGGCTTTCGCCATGCCTCCGGTCCCGGAGCCCGTGCCCGCCAACGGAGAGTTGGAGCGGCTGAGCGAACTGAGGGGGGATGACCTGGTGTTCGGCGGCAGCATGTTCTCCTTTGACCTGCCCCGGATGATGGAGACGGCCACCGAGGCGGTCCAAGCCTACTCCAGCCTGTGCTCCGACTCTCTGACCATGACGGCCACGCCGGTGGAGGGCGCCGCCGCCGCCTTGGCCGATGAACTGAGGCAGCCCCAGGAGATAACCCCCGGCCCGTCCCCGGAACCGGAGGAAGAGCGCGACGACTCCTACAACGTCAACGAAGTCCTCTTCAGCTTCATGAGCGAAATCGACAAGCTGGGCGAATTGTCACGGCTCTTGGGCCGGCTCCGGTTCGCCGTCGATGGGTCCGACCAGGCCACGGCCGACGAGGTTGGCGCGGAGATCATGGTGTTGGCGCGCCACCTGCCCGAGGATTTCAGAGTGAGGGACCTGCTGGACGCGGCCCGGGACAACTCGGACAAGAGCTCCCGACTGGCCAAACTCTACCTCGATCGTTGCTTCCGGCTATCCGCCAAAGAAGAGGACGCGGCCAGGGAACTGGAGGACCAGATCCGGTCGCTGCGGGCTCAAGACTGATCTAAATTGTGTTCACCCCGCGTCCGGCTTCCGACCCACCGCGCCGGCCGGTCCCGGCTGATACAATTGCAGCGCATCCCAGACCCACGCCCACCAGCCCCATGGCCCAACGGCCCTATGGGAGGAACAACACCGGTTGGCTTACCTCTCCCGCCTGCGGCTGACCAATTTCCGTAATCTGACCCACCTGGACCTTGGGCTGTCTCCTGGCGTAACGGTCTATTACGGCCCCAACGCCCAGGGCAAGACCACCCTGCTGGAAGCCGTTTACCTGCTCTGTATCGCCCGTTCATTCCGCGCCGAGAATGAACGGGAGGTGGTCAATTTTCAAGCGGCCAAAGAGGGCGAACAGGCGCTGGTGGACGGGACCATCGAGAAGGACGGCCAACGCCTCCGGGTCAGAATCGGTTACCAGCCAACCCAACGGCCGGGCCAGGGCCCAGGTCAGGAAGACAACGGCCTGGCCTACAACGTCCGGAAAGAGATTCGGGTCAACCGGGTCCGGCGCACCGCGGGCGAACTGATCGGCGAGGTGAACGCGGTGCTTTTCAGCGCGGCGGACATCGACCTGGTCCAAGGTCCGCCGTCGGGCCGAAGACGCTTTCTGGACATCCTCCTGTCCCAGGCCGACCGCCTCTATCTCAAGGGCCTGCAACGGTACCACCGGGTGGTGCAGCAACGGAACCAACTGCTGCGGCTGCTTCGCGATGGCCGGGCTGAACGCGACGAACTTACCTTCTGGGACGACGAACTGGTCCGGGAGGGCGCCTGGATCACGTGGCGGCGCTCCGAGGCCATGCGGGAACTCACCCACGCCTGCGTCCGGCACCACGAGGACCTGAGCGGCCCGGAAGAGAACCTGGAGATTGAATACCGGCCCAGCGTTCCCCTGGCGGGCGGCGTGACGGAGATCGAGGACAACTTTCGTGAGGCGCTGGCCGCGGCCTTGCACCGGGAGCGGGTCCGGCCCGTCACGGCCGTGGGCCCCCACCGCGACGACTTCAACCTGATGATCGACGGGGCGGACATGGGCGCCTTTGCGTCCCGGGGTCAGGCGCGCACCATGGCGCTGACCCTGCGGCTGGCCGAAGCCGAGTTCCTGGCCTCGGCCAGGGGAGAGGGGCCGGTGGTGCTGCTGGACGACGCATTATCCGAGATGGACAGCTTCCGCAGGCGCCGGCTGTTGGAGAAGACCACCCAATACGAACAGGTGCTGATCACCACCACCGACCTGGAACAGGTGAACGATTTCTTCGGCGCCACTGCCAATTATTTCTACGTTTCCAACGGCCAGGTCTGGCAATCAGACCAACATGGGAAAGTGTCGGAAGACCCGGTGTCAGTCTCGCCGTCACCGGCCCCGGTGTCCGATAAAGACGCCAGCCGGTCTATCGACGAATCGGCGTGACCGGTGTATACATCATGGGCACGAGGAAATTACCAGAGTAAATACCACGGTGGAAAAGCCGGTTGCACCGGTTGGCCGGGGGGTTGGATGTAGATGGCGGTGACCAAAGAGACACTGGACGAGATAGCGCTTTCCCAGGCCGAGTACGACCTGATACTGGAGCGTCTGGACCGGGAGCCCAACGCCGTTGAACTGGGCATGTTCGGAGCGCTCTGGAGCGAGCACTGCGGCTATAAGCACTCCCGGCCCCTGCTGAGTTTGTTCGATCAAGAATCGTCGGGGCAGAAGCCGTCCCGGGTCCTGTCCCAGACCGGCGCGGAGAACGCCGGCGCGGTGGACATCGGCGACGGCTTGGCGGTGGTGTTCAAGGTCGAGTCCCATAACCATCCCTCGGCCGTGGAGCCGCTGCAGGGGGCGGCCACCGGCGTGGGCGGCATCGTGCGGGACATCCTGGCCATGGGCGCCCGTCCCATCGCCCTGCTCAACTCCCTCCGCTTCGGCCCCCTGGACGACCCCCAGAACCGGCACCTGTTTCACGGCGTGGTGGGCGGCATCTCCTGGTAC
>JACZXN010000069.1 GCA_022571575.1 Chloroflexota bacterium
TCGACGCGATCGTGATGACCCACGAGCACGAAATGAGTACCTTTAGCCGCAACGGGAGCCGGGTGGATCTGCCCGTGCTGCTGGAGATCGGTCACAAGTTCCAGAAGGAAACGGCCTGGATACCTCCAACCCAACGGGCTAAGGCCCAGGAAGATGCAGAGGAAGCGGCTGAAACGGCCGCCGCCAAGGCTGAATCTTAGCAGCGAGCCTGACCCCTGGGGTAACCCGGCATGCCGAAACGGGAAGACGAACGACTGCTGAACCTGGCTGGGCGTCACCCGGCGGCCTGCACCTGTCAGGACTGCACCGACCGGTTCCTAAAGGGCAGGAAGATCAAGCCCCGGAGGAGCAAACGGGCCGCCGGCGAAAAGGTCGCCAAGCACCCGCTGGATTGTACCTGTGCCAGTTGCGGTCTGCTGCGAACCTTGGAGAACCTGCCGCAGTTGGACCGGGGACGAGGCGGTTTGCTCAAGAGGCTGTTTCGGAAGAAGTAGCGCCTCGTGTGGGATCAAAAATCGATTCGCCCGGCGCAGGCAACCAGCCTGCCCGGGTAAATTAATAAGTATAGATGGAGCCGCCGATCTGGTGGCTCGTATTTTGGAAGGGCCGGGGTAAGGGGAGAGTTGATGTCCGGTAAAGCGCCCGAAAGGCGGGGGTTGCCCGCCTAGATGGCCTGGTTCGTTTTCATATTGGTGGCCGTGTTGACCATCGGCGGCGCACTCGGTGTGGTGCTCAGCCGCAACGTTGTGCACGCGGCGCTGGCGTTATTGGTCTCTCTGATCTCCGTGGCCGGGGTCTACCTGGTCCTTTTCGCCGAGTTCCTGGCCCTGGTGCAGGTACTGATCTACGGCGGGGCGATCATAATCGTGCTCCTATTCGCCATCATGCTGACCAGGAGCGCCGACTACCCACGCATCTCCGACAATAAACAGTGGCCCGTGGCCGCCGTCGTCGCTTTGGCTCTTCTGGGAGTCCTGGTGCCAGCCTTCTCCATAAACTCGGTGCGGGACACCGTGTCCCAGAGCGCCTCCTTCAGTGGTATCGGAGAGTCTCTGTTCACCACCTGGGCCGTTCCATTTGAGATCGCCTCCCTGGTGCTGTTGGTGGCCCTGATCGGCGCCATAATCATCGCCCGGCCCGGCCGGGGGGATTAGACCATGGTCGATCTGGTCTGGTTCCAACTCCTGAGCGCCGCCCTGTTCGTCATCGGCTTCTACGGCGTTTTGGCCCGCCGTTCCGCGGTCCTCATCGTCATGTCCATCGAGTTGATGCTGAACGCGGTGAACATCAACCTCATCGCCGCGTCCTCCCACCTGGAGGGCAGCGGCAGCTTCGCCAACTTCGACGGTCAGTTGATCGCCATTTTCATCATCACCGTGTCCGCGGCCGAGGTCGGCTTGGCCCTGGCCATAATCCTGCGGATGTTCCGGAACAAGTCGACGGTCAACGTCGATGAGATCGATCTGATGAAATGGTAGACGCCAACACACACATGGCGTCCGCCCGCCCGTCTGGGTCCGGGTCAGGGGTGGCGTTTTGATGCAATGGGCCTGGCTCATACCCGTATTCTCCTTCGCCGCCGCGCCGGTGATCGTGATATTCGGCAAGTACCTGCCTCAGAAGGGCGCTTTCTTGTCGATCCTGGCCATCGGCGGCGGGTTCGCCGTCTTCTGGTTCGTGCTGAGTTCCTGGCTGGGCGCCAGCCAGGCCACCAGCGGTTGCTTCACCAGCGAGAACACCGGCCTGCTCACCTGCGATTACGAACGGACCTGGTTCAACGCCGGAGTGGTCGGGGCCGTGGGCAGCGTCAGCCTGCACTGGGGCATACTGATCGACCCGCTGACCATCGCCATGCTGGGCCTGGTGACCTTCGTGGCCCTGATGGTCCAGGTCTACTCCTTGGCCTACATGAAGGGCGACCCGCGCTTCGGCTGGTACTTCGCGGTCCATTCCCTGTTCGCCGCCGCCATGCTGACGCTGGTCCTGGCCGACAACTTCCTGCTGCTCTACGTCGCCTGGGAGTTGGTGGGGATCTGCTCTTACCTGTTGATCGGGTTCTGGCACGAGCGGCCAAAGGCCAGGGAAGCGGCCAAGAAGGCCTTCATCGTGACCAGGATCGGCGACGTCGGACTGCTGATCGGTATCCTGCTCATCTGGCGGGAGGTGGGCAGCTTCAGCATGCTGGATGCCTTCGAGGCCGTCCGCACCGGCGCCATGAGCGAGGGTGTGGCCACGGCCGCCGCCCTGCTTCTGTTCCTGGGCGCCATGGGCAAGTCGGCCCAGGTCCCCTTCCACGTTTGGCTGCCCGACGCCATGGAGGGCCCAACCCCGGTCAGCGCCCTGATCCACGCCGCGACCATGGTGATCGCGGGCGTCTACCTGGTGGCCCGCACCTTCCCCATCTTCGAGGCCTACGACGCCGTCCCCCTGCTGGTGGTGGCCATCGTCGGCCTGGTGACGGCGCTGATGGCCGCGACCATCGCCCTGGTGGCCACCGACCTGAAGCGGATACTGGCCTATTCCACCATCAGCCACCTGGGCCTGATGATGCTGTCCCTTGGCGCCTTCGGTTACACGGCGGCCATATTCCATCTGATGGCCCACGGCTTCTCCAAGGCGCTCCTGTTCCTGGGGGCGGGCAGCGTCCTCCACAGCACTGAGCTTCAGGAGACGGGCGAGATGGGCGGCCTCAGGAAGGTCATGCCGCTGACCGCCCTGGTCTTCTCCCTGGGGGCCCTGTCCCTTGGCGGCATCCCCATCCTGGCCGGGTTCTGGAGCAAGGATGAGATATTGGTGGCGGTGAACGACCACCGGAACGCCGTGTTCATCGTCTTGACCCTGTTAACGGCCCTGCTGAGCGCCCTCTACATGGGCCGGGCCATGTTCCTCGTGTTCTTCGGCGAATTGAAGGACCGGAATAGCCAGGCCCACGATGCGCCCATCGCCATGGCGCTACCCATGGCGCTGCTGGGGGTCCTGGCCCTGGGGTTCGGCTTCATCAGTTTCAACTGGCCCGGCAGCTTTGGCGGGTTCGGCACGTTCCTGTTCTTCGGGCACGGAGAGGAGTTCCATTTCGAGGTCTGGCTGGGCGCGGTATCCATCGCCATGGCCATCGCGGCCTTCACCTTCGCCTACCTGGCCTACGCCAAAAGAAGCATCTCCCTGGACGGCGCGAGGTCGCGTTTCGCCGGTGTCCTGAAGGTGGTGGAGAACAAGTATTACTTCGATGAGGTCTACCAGTGGACCATCGACCGGGTGGTGTTGGTCTTTGCCGGTTTCATCGCCTATTTTGACCGGGCGATAGTCAACGACATCATCGTGAACGGCCCGGCCGACGCGGTGCGGAAGTTCGGCACGGCGCTCCGCCTGCATGTGACCGGACGTGTTTACAGCTACACCCTGGCCATGGCCATGGGCACCATCGGACTGGCCATCTTCATGTGGCTGAGGGCCGTGTAGATGAAGATGACCGCTGTCCTCCGCATCGCAGCCTCTGGAGGCTATTTAAGGATTCCGTATGACCGGGTAATTGGCCCTTTGGCAGGCTCAGGACGAGCGGAGGAAACCGGGAGACTGCTTTCTGATGCCGTTCGTGGTGAGCCCGTCGAACCATCGGTGCGGGTGAGGCATATTCGGTTAAGCCGAACCTTGCCCGGTGTGCGCCCTTCGAGCAGTTCAGGACGAACGGTCCACCGGCCAACCTCGGTTGAGACGGGCGGCCGGTCATGTTGAACGATTTCGATCAAGTGGCGCTGCTGCTGCTGCTGCTGGTGCCCCTGGCCGGGTCGCTGTTGATGATGTTCATGCCCAGCGGCCAGGGCAAGGATTCGTGGCATTTCGCCATCTTCATCGCGGCCATATCCCTGGTGCTCGCCGTGGTGATCTTCGCCAGGTACGACTACGGCCACGGCGGGTTCCAGTTCCTCCGCACCTTCGAGTGGCTGCCCGGGCCGCTGGACATCAACCTGGCCCTGGGTATCGACGGCATCTCCGCCCCGCTGGTGCTGCTGAACGGCATCGTGTTGTTCGGCGGGGTCCTGGTCTCCCAGACCATTACGCACCGCACCCGGGACTTCTTCGTGCTGCTCTTCGCCCTGTCGGCCGGGGTCTACGGCGTGTTTATCGTGCGCGACCTGTTCTTCCTGTTCTTCTTCTACGAACTGGCCGTGCTGCCCATGTACCTGCTCATCGGCGTCTGGGGCAGCAGCACCGATTTCGGCACCTTCCTGCGCACCAAGGAATACGGGGCCATGAAGCTGATCCTGTACCTGGTGGGAGGAAGCGTCCTGGTCTGGATCGGCATCCTGGCGTTGTACGTCCAGGCTTCGGACAGCGGCGCGGCGACGTTCTCTTTGGAGGGCCTGGCCCAACTGGCCGAGTCCGGGCAGTTCTCCGAAACCTTCCAGACCTGGGTGTTCCCGCTGTTCATGGTGGGATTCGGGGTGCTGGCCGGCCTCTGGCCCTTCCACACCTGGTCGCCCGACGGCCACGTGGCGGCGCCCACGGCCGTCAGCATGCTCCATGCCGGCGTGCTGATGAAACTGGGGGCCTACGGCATCATCAGGGTCGGTATGTTTCTGCTGCCCGAGGGCGCGGCCAACTGGATGCCGGTGTTGGTCAGCTTGGGCTCGGTGAACGTCCTCTACGGCGCGGTGTCGGCGATGTCCCAACATGACCTGAAGTACATCATCGGCTATTCCAGCGTCAGCCATATGGGCTACGTGCTCATGGGCATCGCCACCCTGGACAACATCGGCGTGGGCGGCGCGGTCCTGCAGATGTTCTCCCACGGCATCATGACGGCCCTGATGTTCCTTCTGGTCGGCGCGGTCTACGACCGCACCCACACCAGGGACATCACGGTGCTGAACGGCTTGGCCACCCGGATGCCCGTGAACAGCTTCTTCTTCGCCATCGCCGGTCTGGCTTCCCTGGGCCTGCCGGGCATGAGCGGGTTCATCGCCGAGTTCATGGTGTTTACGGGGGTGTTCCGTACCTATCTGCCGTTGGCCATCCTGGCGGTCATCGGCGCGGCGGTCACGGCGGTCTATATCCTGCGTCTGTTGGCCCGGACCTTCCTGGGCGAGCCGGACGAGCGGTGGGCCGGCCTCGCCGACGCCAGTCCCCTGGAGATGGCGGTGGGCGCGGCCTTCGTGGGAATCCTGATCTTCGTCGGAGTCTGGCCGGAGCCGTTGATGCGGGTCATCAACGTGGGCGTCCAGTCGATCCCGGGAGTGTAACCGGCAGTGAATAGTCTCACCGAAAATCTGGTCCTGCTGACGCCGGAGTTCGCTCTGGCGGGACTGGCGTTTCTGGTCTTTGCGGTGGACCTGTTCCTTCCCGAAGACCGCAAGGGGTACCTGGCTTGGGTTTCCATCGCCGGTCTTCTGGCCCTGATCGTAGTGTCGCTGGTCATGCTGTGGGGCGAGGAAGAGAGCCTCTACGACGGTCTGTTGGCGGTGGACGATTTCTCCCTCTTCTTCAAGGTCTTTTTCATGGGGATGGGCGTGTTCATCATCCTCAGTTCCATGGACTTCGTTAAGAGCCGGCTGGAGCACCAGGGCGAATTCTACGGCCTGATCCTGCTCTCCATCCTGGGCATGAACATGATGGCCCAGTCCCGGGAACTGCTTACGGCCTACATCGCCCTGGAACTGCTCAGCTTCTGCCTCTACGTGTTGGTGGCATACTCCAAGGACGACGCCAAGTCCAACGAGAGCGCCCTCAAGTACATCATCGTCGGCGCGGTGTCTTCGGCCATTCTCCTCTACGGCGTGAGCATGGTCTACAGCACCCTGGGCGTCACCAAGTTCGAAGACATCGCCGCCGGACTGGCGGTGGCGGCCGAGGTGAGCCCGGCGCTCTGGGTCGGCGTGGGCCTGATACTGGTCGGGCTCATGTTCAAGGTTTCCGTCGTGCCCTTCCACATGTGGGCCCCCGATGTCTACGAAGGCGCGCCCTATCCGGTGACGGCCTACCTGGCCATCGGCTCCAAGGCGGCGGCGTTCGCCCTGATATTGCGCCTGACCGCGGAGGGGTTTGTGCCGGCGGCCGACCGCTGGGAGCAGTGGCAATTGGTCCTGGCGGTATTCGCCGGCATCACCATGCTGGTGGGCAACCTGGTGGCCCTGGCCCAGCAGAACCTGAAACGGCTGATGGCCTATTCCAGCATCGGGCACGCCGGTTTCATCCTGGCCGGCATCGCCGCGCTGTCTTTGGACTCGGACCTGGCCACCACCGGTGTGATGTTCTATCTGGTGGGCTATTCCATCACCAACCTGGTGGTGTTCGCGGCCATCATCTCCTTCTTCAACATGACTGGCAAAGAGATGATTTCCGACCTGCGCGGCCTGGCGGACCACCAGCCCTTCCTGGCGGCGGCGCTGGCCATGGGCCTGTTCTCCCTGGCGGGACTGCCCATCTTCGCCGGGTTCACCATGAAATTCTATCTCTTCACCGCCGTGGCCACGGAGGGATTTCTCTGGCTGGCCGGGTTGGCGATCTTCAGCAGCCTGATCTCCCTGTACTACTACCTGCAGGTCCTGCGCCAGGTGTACATCGAGCCCGCTCCGGCCGGAGACGGCGGTGGCGACCTGCTGGAAGAATACCCGGCGTTGACGAAACGGCCTTCTCTGCCCATGCTGGCGGTGCTGGGTCCCGGCTTGGTCGCCATCCTCTGGCTGGGCGTCTATCCCCGGCCCTTGATCGAAGCCATCGAGGCTGCCGGCCGCGCCGTCATGCCCTGACCGGCAATGCCGGCCTCGAACCAGGCACGGTGACTGAGGGCAAGATGAGGGCCAACTGGGGGCCAATGGAAGCGTTCTGATATAATCAGAGACTCCCTCACGGAGCCCATTCGGCAGGAGCAATCATCCTTTTTCAAAGGCTAGTTTTAGATGATAATTTCAGTGATCGGCAGCAGTAACCCGGCCACCCGGGAGCACGTGGAACTGGCGGAAGAAGTGGGCCGTGAGTTGGCCCGCAGAGACATAATGGTCGTCTGCGGCGGCCTCAGCGGGATCATGGAGGCCGTCTGCCGGGGGGCCAAGGCCGAGGGCGGCACCACCATCGGCATCCTGCCGGGCCGGGCCGCGGCCGAAGCCAACAGCTACGTGGACATCCCCATCGTCACCAGCATGGGCTACTCCCGGAACGTGATCGTGGTCCACACCGGCGAGGCCGTGATCGCCGTCGGCGGGGCCTTCGGCACCCTCTCGGAGATCGGCCACGCCCTCGGTGACGGCATCCCGGTGGTCGGCCTAAAGACCTGGCCCCTGACCACCAACGGCGACGGCGTGGACATGGACGGCGTCATCATCCAGGCCGACAACCCCGCGGACGCGGTGGAAAAGGCCGTGGCCGCCGTGGCCGCAAGCAATCACCATCGTTAGGTCCATCGTTAGGGTCCGGCGTTAACGTCCCGCGAATCTATTCCCCAGAGAAAAAGGTGCCATGAGCAGCGCTAGCAACGGCGTGACCATCACCGGGGTACGGGGCCGCGAGGTCCTGGACTCCCGGGGCAACCCCACCGTGGAGGCCGAGATCATCCTGTCCACGGGCCTGGCCGCCCACGCCGCCGTGCCGTCCGGGGCCAGCACCGGCAGCCACGAAGCCGTGGAACTTCGGGACCGGGACCCCTCCC
>JACZXN010000070.1 GCA_022571575.1 Chloroflexota bacterium
CGCGATGTCATACCTGAAGGTCACCGGCATCATCAAGAATGTCGGCGGCCGGAACGGGAATCCGGCCTCGAGCGCCGGCCGGTAGCGTGGGAATGGAGGTCTTTGTTGGGTGCATCGCCCTTCAGAGCAGCGCAAGGCTTGAGAAATGAAGGTATTGGTCACCGGCGCCACCGGGTTCATCGGCGGCAACCTGGCCCGCGAGCTGTGGCGGCGAGGTGACGACGTGCGGGCGTTGGTGCGCCCCGGCAGCAACCGCTTAACAATAGAGGGCACCGGAATCGTCCCGGTGGAAGGCGACATCCTGGACCGGGGGTCGGTCGACCGGGCCGTCCAGGGCTGCGAGGCAGTGTTCCACGTAGCCGCAGCCTACACCTTCTGGTCCCGGCGCCCCGCCGTGGTGTCGCGGACCAATGTTCAGGGCACGGTGAACGTGCTCACGGCGGCGCGGCAGGCGGGAGTCGCCCGTACGGTCTACACCAGCACGGTGTCAACGGTGGGACTGCCCGAAGAGGGCCTGGGCGACGAGGCTACGCCCCTGGACCCCAAGACGCTCCACGGCCATTACAAGAGGTCCAAGCTTCAGGCGGAGCGGGAGGCCCTGGCCATGGCGGAAGATGGGATGCCCGTGGTGGTGGTGAACCCCACCACTCCGGTGGGACCGTGGGACGTTAAACCCACGCCGACGGGGAGGATGGTCCTGGATTTCCTTCGCCGGCGGATACCCGCCTATCTGGAAACTGGAATGAACCTGGTGGACGTCGCCGACGTGGTGGATGGCCACATCCTGGCCCTGGAAAAGGGGAAACCCGGTGAGCGGTACATACTGGGCAACCGGAACTTGAGTTTGAAGGGGATATTCGACATATTGAGCAGCCTGACCGGCCTGCCGGCGCCCCGCATAAGGGCGCCCTACTGGTTGGTGTTGGGCGTCGGCTATGCGGACCGGTTTGTCGAGGGCACCCTGATGCGGCGGGAGCCGGCCATTCCCGTGGAAGGGGTGCTGGCGTCGAGGAAACCTGCCTACGTCAGTTGCGATAAGGCGGTCCGGGAACTTGGCCAACCCCAGCGGCCCATTGAAGACGCGTTGAAACAGGCGGCCGATTGGTTCGCCGACCACGGATATATCAACGGACAACTCCAGCGCAGGGTGGTATAGATTTGGTGGTACAACCGAAACATTCAGATCTCAATCAGGCGGCGGACAAAGCCGTACAGCGGACCCAGGATTACTTCCGCCGGACCCAGTACCCGGATGGGTACTGGTGGGGCGAACTGGAGTCCAACCCCACCATGGAAGCCGAGTACCTGATGCTGTGCCAATTCACGGGCCGTCATGACCCGGAGCGATGGCGCAAGGTCTCCAACCATATACTTACCAAACAGCGCAACGACGGCTCATGGGGCCAGTACTACGAGTCCCCCGGAGACGTAAGCACCTCGGTTGAGTGCTATTTCGCCCTCAAACTGGCCGGATATTCGCCGGACTCGGAGCCCCTGCGCAAGGCTCGGGAGTTCATACTATCCAAGGGCGGAATCCCCAAGGTCCGGGTGTTCACCAAGATCTGGCTGGCTCTGTTCGGCCAATGGGACTGGAAAGGCACGCCCAACATGCCTCCAGAGATGATCTATCTGCCATCCTGGGCGCCTTTCAACATCTATGAATTCGCCAGTTGGGCCCGCGCCACGGTGGTGCCCATGCTGATCATCCTGACCCGCCAACCCCAATGCCACGTGCCGGAGTCGGCCCACATCGATGAACTCTATCCCGATGGCCGGGAAGGCACGGACTACGCCATGCCCAAGCCCGCCGGAGGGCTTGGCTGGGCCAGGGCGTTTCACTGGGCGGACAAACTGGTCGGGTTCTACCACCGTTTGCCGGTGCACCCACTCAGGGGACGCGCCGAACGCAAGATCATCGAATGGGTGTTGGAGCACCAGGAAGCGGACGGTTCTTGGGCCGGGATTCAGCCCCCGTGGGTCTACTCGCTGATCGCGCTGCATGCCATGGGCTACGGGCCGGAGCACCACGCCGTAAAGAAGGGTTTCCAAGGCTTCGAGGGGTTCGCCATCGAAGACGAGGACACCTTCTCCGTTCAGGCTTGTCTCTCCCCGGTCTGGGACACCTGCATCGCCCAATTGGCGCTGCTGGAATCCGGGATCGCCCCCGACGATCCCATGGTCCAGTCCTCCGCCAGATGGCTGCTGGATAAACAGATATTCGCCGGCGGCGACTGGCAGATCCAGGCCAAGGACGTCCGTCCCGGTGGATGGTCATTCGAGTTCGATAACCTGTTCTACCCCGACATCGATGACGCGTCCGTGGTCGTCATGGCCCTGGACCAGGTCCGGCTGCCGGACGCCGAGGAGCCGCGCCGGGAGAAATCCATCCAGCGGGGTGTGGAATGGATGGCCGGGATGCAGTCCAAGAACGGTGGCTGGGCGGCCTTCGATAAGGCCAACGATAGGTTCATCAACAAGAAATACCTGGCCAAGATACCGTTCTCGGATTTTGGCGAGACCCTGGACCCGCCCAGCGTCGATGTGACGGCCCACCTGTTGGAGATGTACGGCCGATTGGGTCTCACCAGTGACGACCAGACCGTCAACCGGGGTCTAAGCTACGTGGTCAGCGAACAGGAGGAAGACGGCTCCTGGTTCGGGCGTTGGGGCGTCAATTATCTCTACGGCGCCGGTGCGGTGTTGCCCGCTCTGGAAGCCATCGGCGAAGACATGTCCCAGCCGTACATCCGCCGGGCCGTCGAATGGATCGTAGACCACCAGAACGAAGACGGCGGGTGGGGCGAGAGTTGCGGTTCCTACGTGGAGCCAACCCTACGGGGCGTGGGCCCCAGCACCGCGTCCCAGACCGCCTGGGCCCTGCTGGCGCTGGTGGCGGCAGGAGAATGTGAATGCGAGGCCGCGCGGCGGGGTGTGCTCTACCTGACCGAGACGCAACAAGAGGACGGCACGTGGGAAGAACCGTACTTCACCGGCGCTGGATTTCCCGGATTCGGCGTGGGCGAACGCCTCAAGGATCTGCCAGATCCCGGTGAAACCACCGACCAAGGTTTGGATATGCCGGCCGGGTTCATGATCAAGTACCATCTGTACCGCAACTACTGGCCGCTGCTGGCCCTGGGAAGGTATTCCCAGGCCGTTTCCAGACGGTAGAAACGCAAAACAGAGACGTACCTCAATAAACGCTCACTAAGATCCCAGAGTAGATCGGGGCATAACCAGGAAGGAGGGCACCAGATGATTACTAGGTCCTTTTGCAAGCGGCTTGAAACCAAGTGCGCGCCGGAGTTCATCGACATCACCGACTGGGTAGCCCAGTGTGTCGCTGAATCCCAGATCGCCAACGGGTTCGCCGTCGTGTATTCAAAACACACCACCGCGGCGATCAAGATCAATGAGAATGAGCCCTTGCTGCTGCAAGACATGGCCGAATTCCTGGAGAAGATATCCCCCCGGGAGAACGGCTACCAGCACAACAACTTTGAGATTCGCACCGTCAACATGCACGAAGACGAGTCGCCCAACGGCCATGCCCACCTGCAGCATCTGGTCCTGGGCACCAGCGAGACCGTGCCGGTGATCGGTGGCGAGATGCAGGTCGGGACCTACCAGAGTGTCTTCTTCATCGAACTGGACCAGCCCCGCTCCCGGGAGGTCATGGTCCAGATAGTCGGCGAGTAACGCCGGCATGCCGTTCCGGCCTGGATCATCGGTGTCACCAGGTCTGGGCCAGGCCCCATCCGGCCGGAGGATGTAAGACCGGCCGCTTTCTGTAATATAATCCGTGGACGGGCCAAGGCCCCTTCGGCCCGTTCCCCCAATCCGCGATTTCCCGGTAGGTTCTATGTACCCGTCCACCATCGACCTGGAATCGGCTTACGAGGAATGCCGGACCATCACCCGCCGGGAAGCCAAGAATTTCTACTACGCCTTCCTGACCCTCCCCGCCGCCAAGCGCCGGGCCATCTACGCCGCCTACGCTTTCTGCCGCCACTGCGATGATTCAGTGGACGAGGAAGCCTCGGCGGATGCCAAATTGACGGCGTTGGCCGCCCTTCAGTCCAATCTGGACGCCACCTATTCGGGCAACGCCTCCGGCCCTGTGTTCCTGGCGCTGGCCGACGTGGCGAAGCATTACGATATCCCCCAGGACTACTTCCGGGAGGTCGTCCTGGGTGTGGAGAGCGACCTGGTCAAGAACCGGTTCGAGAACTTCGACGAGCTGCGGGAATACTGCTACCGGGTGGCCTCGGTCGTGGGGCTGATCTGCCTACAGATCTTCGGCTACGAGAACGACGACGCCAAGGAGTACGCCATAGACCTGGGCCTGGCGATGCAACTGACCAACATCATCCGGGACGTGCGGGAAGACCTGGACATGGGCCGGGTCTATCTGCCCCAGGACGAGATGGCCCGGTTCGGTTATTCCGTGGAAGACCTCGAAAATGGTGTCCGCAACCAGGCATTCCGGGACCTGATGCGGTTTCAGTGCCAACGCGCCCGGGAGTACTTCGACCGCGGGTTCAAGCTCTTGCCCTATCTCTCCCGGCGGTCAAGGGCCTGCCCGGCCGTCCTGGGGGCGCTTTACTCCAGGGTGCTGGACCGGATCGAGGCGTCGGACTACGATGTCTTGGAATCCCGGGTGTCCCTGGGCAAGGCCGAAAAGATCAGGATAACGGCTCAGACCTGGTTGGGCAGCATGTTGCCCATCCCTTCCCGCCTCCGCTAACCTCTACCATATACCGGACGGACGGCAGGATAGGATGGTCCAACAGGAAAAGGTAGTGGCGGTAACCGGTGCCTCCGGTTACATCGGCACCAAGCTTCTGGAGCGGCTGGAGCAGGAGCCCGGCCTACGGAAATTGGTCGCCTTTGACGTGAACCCGCCACCCGTGCCCTTCCACAACATCGCCGTCTACCGTAAAAACGTCTCCGGGCCCATCGACGACGAATTGAACGACCAGGGCGCCACCACCCTGGTGCATCTGGCGTTCAACGCCCGGCGTGGGGCCAACCGCCGGGAAGTGGCCGCGATACGCGAGGAGAACCTGGAAACCCTGCGGTCGGTGATCGCCTCATGCGCCAGGGCGCGGGTGGGGCATCTGATATACCTCAGCTCCCATACGGTCTACGGCGCTCACCGGGATAACCCGGTCCCCATCCTCGACGACGCCCCGATGCGGCCTTCGCCCGATTTTCCCTACGCCTACGACAAGCATCTGTGCGAACTGGCCCTGGAGGAATTCGCCCAGGCTCAGAAAGACATCAAGATCACCGTTCTCAGGTCGTGCACCGTCTTGGGTCACGGCGTGGACAACCATGTGACCAAGGCCTTCTTCCGTCCCTGGCTCCTGGGCGTTTTGGACTACAACCCGGCCCTCCAGTTCGTCTATGACGACGACCTGGCCCGGGTCCTGTCCATCATCATTCAAAGGGAGATTCCGGGGACGTTCAATGTCGCCGGAGACGGGGTGGTCTATTACCGGGAGATAGCCAAGATAATCAAAAGCAAACTGATCACCCTTCCGCCCTTCCTGGCCTATCCGCTGGCCCAGTTGTCCTGGCAACTGCACCTGCAAAGGGATGGCACCGCCTGCGTTCTGGACCTGGTGCGCTGGCCCATCTTGATGGGCACCGGCAAGCTCCACAAGGCCACCGGATACCGGTTCTGGCACACAGCCCTCGACGCCCTGACCGCCTTTGCCAACTCCACATACCTCTACAAGGACCCCGTTCCATTCTAACCGGGCCATCCGGGGGTGGCGGGGAGAGTGATGATCCAGCCGGTTAGATTACTCATCGACACCGATCCCGGCGTAGACGACGCCGTTGCCATCCTGATGGCCCTGGCCTCACCGGACGTTGCAGTCGCCGGTCTAACCACGGTGGGTGGAAACGTCCCATTGGCCCGGTCCACCCGCAACGCCCTGGCGCTGCTCCAGGCGGCGGGCCGTGGCGATGTCCCGGTGGCCAAGGGGGCTGCCCGGCCCCTGAGGGGAAGGTACACCTATTCGCCCCAGTTCCACGGTCCGGGAGGGCTGTCCCGCCGTCTGCCCAGTCCCACCGCGGGGCCCATTGCGGAAGGGGCCGTCCAGTTTCTGCACGACGAACTTACCCGCAAACCGGGTGAGGCCATACTGGTTGCCCTGGGGCCGCTGACCAACCTGGCCCACCTGCTCTGGGAACGGCCCATCGCCTTGAAGCAGGCCAGGAACATCGTGGTCATGGGCGGCGCGGTGAACACGCCTGGCAACGTCACGCCCAGGGCGGAGTTCAATTTCCACAGCGACCCGGCCGCCGCCGGGATCGTCCTCTCCAGCGGACTGCCGGTTACCCTGGTTGATCTGGCGGCCTGCCGGCAGGTGAGCATCAGCCGCGAGCAGGCGCTGAACCTACGGTCCGCCCACCCCCTGGGCCGGCTGGCCCTGGACCTGTTGCAGGGTTGGTTCCGGCGAGAGCCCGGCAGGCAGAGGTTCGAGTTCTACGACCCATTGGCCTTGGCCATCGCCTTGGAACCGGCCATCGCCACCGTCGTCAAGGTGGACCTTGACGTGGGGTTGGAGGAGAACGAGTCCTGGGGAGAGACGGCCGAAACGGGGGGTCCAGGCGAGATTGCCCTGGTCCAACAGGTGGACTCAGCCCGGTTCTTTGGGCTGCTGGAGGGTTTGCTGGAACTGGAAGGGTTGCCGGTTGCCTAGAGAGCGCCGCGGCTATCTCAGGTTTTGTTGGCCGTCAGTTACTTAGAGAGCGCCGCAGCGCCTTCGCGGACCATGGGGATCAGCTCCTTGCCCCAGTCGATGGTGTCCTGGAGTGGGTCAAATCCCCGGATGATAAAGGCCGAAGCTCCGGCTTTATGGTAGGCCAACAGAGACTCGGCCACCTGTTCGGCGGTGCCCACCAGGGCGGTGGTGCTGCCGGCGGCGCCGGTGGTGGCGGCGATGGGCATCCACAGGCGTTGGTCGTGGATGTCCCCCTGGGCGGCAAAGTCCAACAACCGCCGGGAGCCCTCCGACTGCAGCCTGGCCGGTTTCCCTGGGCCGATGGTGTCTCCCACCGACGCCTTGACCCGTTCCAGGATGCCCCGGGCCCGCTCCCAGGCTTCGCCTTCGGTGTCCCCCAGGATGGGTCTGACGGAAACACTGAAGCGGATGGTGCGGTTGTACCTGGCGGCCCGCTCCCGGATGTCGGCGATCTGCTCCCTGATGGACTCCAGCGGTTCACCCCAGAGAGCGTAGACGTCGGCCCGTTTCGCGCCGACCTCCTTGGCCACATCCGAGGCCCCGCCGAAATAAAGGGGCACGTGGGGCTGCTGAAAGGTCCGGACTTCGCTGAGGTTCTGCTCGAACCGGTAGAACTCTCCGTCGTGATCGAAGGGCGTGGTCTCGGTCCAGACCCGCTTCAGGACCTCCATGAACTCGTCGGTGCGCCGGTAGCGGGCGTCGTGGTCCACCCAGTCGCCGTCGCGGTGCTGTTCGATGTCGCTGCCGCCGCTGATGATGTGGAGGGCGATGCGGCCTCCGGTGAGTTGGTCCAGGGTGGCGGCTTGGCGGGCGGCCAGCGTGGGCGCCACGAAACCAGGCCGGTGGGCGATGAGAAATCCCAGGGTCTTGG
>JACZXN010000071.1 GCA_022571575.1 Chloroflexota bacterium
GAGCCCACCCCTGAAGAGATCGGCCTAGCCATGGAGATCGGCCCGGAGAAGGTTGAAGAGATCCTCAAGATATCCCAGGAGCCGGTGTCCCTCGAAACGCCCATCGGCGAAGAAGAGGACTCCCATCTGGGGGACTTCATCGAGGACCGGAACGCGTTGGCGCCGGCGGACGCGGCCTCATTCCAACTGCTGAAAGAGCAGGTGAACGAGGTGCTCCACACCTTGACCGAACGCGAGGGCCGGGTGCTTCAACTCCGGTTCGGTCTGGAGGACGGACGAAGCAGGACCTTGGAGGAGGTCGGCCGAGATTTCGGTGTGACCCGTGAAAGGATCCGTCAGATCGAAGCGAAGGCGCTACGGAAATTGCGTCATCCGACCCGCTCGCGGAAACTTAAAGACTTCCTGGAGTAGACCAAGGCGTTAAGAATTGGAATGAGTCCAGGCGACATAATAACGAATCCCATAATTAAGTTGCCTGGTCTCGTCAATTTTAGTAATCATCGTGCCAGATAATGTGGTTCTCGGCCCATTGAGGGTGGTATACTCGGCCCATTCCGAGTTGGGAGGAGGAGTTCGTGGAAGAAGCGGCTATGCCCAAATGTTTGAGCTGTGATATTGGGAGTCTCGTCCCTCTCTCGGACTACGGCGGCCAAGGGGCTGCCGTCCATTACAAGGCCTGGGTCTGCATCAACCCTATTTGCGGGTTCAATATAAAGATTCGCAACGGCGATATCTATCTCAACGAGCCCATTTCTCCTGGAAGCATGAACACCCCCAGGGCACGTTAGACTCTTCATAAGGCAAATTCCCAGTACCGCGCTCTCCCTATGGCCATGGGTTTCGGGTGGTGAGGAATGGAGGAGGTGGCATGGAAGCCGGTTACGATTACCTGTTTATCCAGGGGCGTCTACGGCGGCGTATCGCCAGATTCACGGGAATAGCTCTTTTAGCCTTCGGTTTCCTGCTTTTGGCGTCGGGCGGCGCCTATTACAGATACTCGGCCAATGCCAAGTCCAACCTGGACGACCTGGTGGCCGTCTTAGAACCCCGAACAGTTAAAGCCATTTCCGGGAGCTCCGCCTCCAACGTTAGTCTGTTCCCCGGCAAGGCCGTGACCGCCGACTCTTGGGACAACCTCTACGGCTACGAGCCCGCCTACTTCAAGGAACAGGCATTGCTTAGCGGTTTCTCACCCATCGGCGAATCCGCCATTGCCTTCGCGGACATTCCGCCTTCCACCAGGATCCTGGTCCCCGCCATCGGTGTGGACTCGACGATCACCGAGCTGGCCATCTTGGACCTGGGAGACAGCCGGGCCTATGAGAGCCCGGACAACACCGTGGGACACATACCCGAAACCGCCAACGCCGGGCAGAAAGGCGCTTCCTGGTTCTTTGGTCACACCGAGAGCCCCATCAGCCGGGAAGGGTCGGTCTTCTTCAATCTGCAAAAGATCCCTGAAAAGCTGCGCAACGGTGAAAACGTCTACATCATCACCGACAATGGCGCCAACCAGTTCCTCTACCGGGCGACTTCCAGCCGGGTGGTGCACCAAGACGATCTACGTTTGGATGCAACTCCCTACGCGGACATAAATCTGGTGTCCTCAGTGCCTCGTTTCGTCTACGACCACCGCCTGGTGGTCTCGGGGGAATTGATCGCCCTTAGGTAAGGCCGACGGCCGGAAGGGCATTTACCCCGAATAAAGGAGACGCCCAATGAGGGCGTCTCCTTTGCCATTTCATTTCAGAACCAATCACACGCTTGGTTCGACCGCTTCTTCATCGATGCGGTGGATGCGCAGTTTCCGGAGACGCCGTCCCAACATGGAAACCACCTCTATGTGCAGGTGGTCGGTTTCCACGATGTCCCCGGCCTGGGGGATCCGGCCCAGGCTGTGGTAGACGTAGCCGCCCACCGTGTCCACCTCGGTGCTGTCGATGCTGGTGCCGAAGATCTCCTCCACGTGTTCGGTGGTCACCCCGGCATCCACCAGCACTGTGCCGTCGGGCTGGTGCACCACCTGGGCGTCCCTGGAGCGGGAGAACTCGTCCTCGATCTCGCCGACGATCTCCTCCAGCAGGTCCTCCATGGTGACCAGGCCCTCGGTGCCGCCGTATTCGTCCACCACGATGGCGATCTGGGTGCGGCGCTCCTGCAGTTCTTCCAAAAGGTCATCGACCCGCTTGGTCTCGGGGATGATGAACGCCGGGCGGACCAGGTCGCGCAGCAAGTCATTGGGCCTGGACCCTGCCAGGGAGGCGATGACGTCACGGGCATGGATGATGCCAAGGATCCTGTCCATGGTCTCTTCGTAGACCGGCAGGCGGCTATGACCCCGGCTCACCATGGTTTCGGCCACCACCTTGAGGGAGGAGTCGGCCTCGACGGCGGCCATGTCCAGCCGGGGCACCATGACCTCCCTGACGGTGGTGGCGTCCAGACGAATTATGGAACGGAGCATCTCACGGTCCCGGTCATCCAGGCTGGTCAATTCTTCTTCGGTGATGGCCGGCTCTTCAGGCTCGGCCGCCGCGGAGCCATTGGTCTGGCGGCCATGTCCAATGCCTGGCTGGCCGTTGACCGCCAATGCCGGCCTGCCCGGTCCTTTGCCATTGGAAGAAGCGAACCGGGTCCAGGGCCGGGACAGTCCGGGATAACGATTGATCAGGGCCTTTGCCGCGCGGTCGATCAAGAAAAGCGCCGCCAGTAGTCCAACAGACATGAAGGCGACGGGCCACCAATCGGTGGTCGCGGCGCTTTGCACCAGCGCCAGTCCGGAGAGAACAACGGCGAATAAACAGGCCGTTTTCAGCCAGAAGAGAAAGGTTTCGGAGAGGGCCGAGGGATTCTCATCTCTGCCGGCGAGACCGGCAGACCCGCCCGAGCGAAGGAGGCTCAGGTATGAGAACAAGAGAACGGAGGCGATAAAAATTACGGTTTGCGGTAAATAATCTGTATCCAAACACCCCGTCCCCCCGGTCAACCCGCGTATATGCCGATTGGGTGATCATGCCTGCGGGAAGCGCCACCGGGAGGTCAGTTGGAACCACTATCTGTCTAATATTCTAGCAGGTACGCCGACGGCTAGTCTACCCGGTGGCACGTCTTTCGTGATGACTGCGCCCGCCCCCGTCACGGCGCCGGCCCCAACGGTTACCGGCGCGACCAGCATGGTGTCGCAGCCGATGAACGCGTCTTTCTCCACCACCGAACGGTGTTTGTCCTTACCGTCGTAGTTGCAGGTGACCATGCCGGCGCCCAGATTGGCGTTGGCCCCGATCGAGGCGTCGCCCACATAGCCGAAATGCCCCATGACGGCGCCGGTGGCGAACCGGCTCTCTTTCACCTCAACGAAATTTCCGATGTGCACCCCAGTCTCAAGATATGCGCCCGGCCTGAGGTGGCTGTAGGGGCCAATGTCCACCCCGGCCTCCATGACCGCTTCTTCCAGCGCCGACGACGTGACCCGGCAACCGTCGCCGACGGTTGAGTCCTTCACCACGGAACCGGGGCCAATCTCACAACCGGAACCTATGACCGTGTTTCCCAAGAGCATGGTGTTGGGCAGGATCACCGTGTCTGGCCCGATCACCACTCCGGCGTCAATCATCACCGACGACGGGTCTGAGATGGTCACGCCCTCCAGCATCCAGCCCTCGCGGATGCGCTGCCGCTGAATATCCTCCAGACGGGCCAGTTCCACCCGGTTGTTGATTCCCAGCACCTCTACCGGAGCGTCCGACGGCTGGGCCGCCACCGAGTCCCCCTGCCCGGCGGCGATGGCCGCCAGGTCCGTCAGGTAGCGCTCGGGGCCATCGCCGGCGTCCACCCGGCCCAGGTTCTCCCATAGCCATTCGGCCTGGAAGCAGTAGACCCCGGAGTTGACCTCGATGGGTTGACCGTCCCGGCCGGTGTCTTGGGAGTCCTCCACGATACCCAGAACGTTTCGCTGGAAGCCTTGGTCCCGGTGAATGCGGCCCAGACCCTCGCCGTCTTGGACGATGCCTGAGAGGATGGACATCCGGCGGGCATTTTCCAGGTGCCCGTCGATCAGCCGGCGCACCGAGCCTTCGGTCACCAGCGGTGAGTCGCCGCCCATGACCAGGACCTGCTGGACCTGGCCACGAACCCCTTCCCGAACCCCTTCCTGGATCAACGAGGCGGCGGCTTCCACCGCGCCGGCCGTTCCCGTCCTGGAAGACTGAACGGCGTATTCCACCGAGTCGCCCAGCAGCTCTTTCACCGCCGCCTGATTGGCGGGAGACACCACAACGACTATGCGGTCCACGCCCAACCGGCCCAGGAGCTCCACGGGATACCGGAGCAGTTCCTTGCCGCAGAGGCGGTGCAGCACCTTGGGAGTCCGGGACTTCATCCTGATCCCCTCTCCGGCGGCCAATATGATTCCTGCCAAATTATCCATGTCTCTACCCCTGCCGTTGTGCGTCGAAAAACGCCTGACTTTTCCCTTCGATAGTCCATCGATTATACCAGCGGGGCCCGGTGCTCCCGTGCTTGCTCCCAGCCCGTTGCGCCCTGCCCGCCGCCGGCCGATTCACGTTGACAACAGGACTGGCCGGAGTCAAAATGGCCGTGCTTCAGCTTCACCCGTGTCCAGGGTTCAGAGGCCCGGGTTCAGATAGAGGTCAGCGGATGGACAAAGAACAACTGCCATTTCTCTCGGCCACCGAATTGGCGTCCCTCATCAAGTCCCGCCAGGTCTCCCCCGTGGAGGCGGCCGAGGCCTATCTGGAACGGATCCCCCAGGTGGACGGCAAGCTGAACTCCTACATCACCGTGACGGCCGACCGGGCCATGGCCGACGCCCGCCTGGCCGAGCGGGAGATCGTCTCCGGCAATTACCGCGGCCCGATGCACGGCGTGCCGGTGGCGGTCAAAGACCAGTTCTACACCAAGGGGATACTCACCACCGGCGGCTCCAATATCCTGAAGGACTTTGTGCCCGAGGAAGACGCCACCGTGGTCAGCAAATTGAGCGAGGCGGGCGCCGTGCTCCTTGGCAAGCTGAACATGAGCGAATTCGCCATGGGCGACGCCTTCCACCATCCCTACGGCCGGCCACACAATCCCTGGGACCTGTCCCGCAACCCCGGCACATCCAGCAGCGGGTCCGGCGCCGCCACCGCGGCCTTCCTGTGCGCCACATCCCTGGGCGAGGACACCGGCGGGTCCATCCGCGGGCCGGCCTCGTTCTGCGGGCTGGTCGGCATCCGGCCTTCCTGGGGACGGGTCAGCCGCCACGGGGTCCTGGGCGCTTCATGGTCCATGGACCAGGTGGGCCCCATCTCCCGCACCGTCTCCGACTGCGCCATGACCCTGGGCGCCATCGCCGGTCACGATCCGAAGGACGGCTACACCTGGGACGTGCCGGTGCCCGATTACCTGGCGTCGCTGACGGGAGATATCCAGGGCCTGAAGGTTGGGGTGATCACCGAACGGGTCCAGGCCGACGCCGTCGACCCTCAGGTGCGTGATCTGGTGGTCCAGGCCATCAGCCAACTGGGAGAACTTGGCGCGGCGGTGGAGGAGGTCGACATCCCATTGATGGCCCAATCGGCCGCCATCTCCACCGCCGTGATCTACGCCGATGTCGCGGCGGCCCACCGGGAGGGCATCGATCAGCATCTGAAAGAGTACGACTACAACATCCAGCTTCGGCTATTAACCGGGGCCATCCTGCCGGCCCAGGCCCACCAGAAGGCGGTGCGGCTGCGGCACCTGCTGCGCCAGCAGATACTGGACGCCCTGGACCGGGTGGACGTGTTGGTGATGCCCACCTCCTCCATACCCGCCTCGCCGATCCCGGAGAAAGCCGGTGTGGCCAGCAAAGAGGAATTCCTGGAGATGCTGGGCGGGCGGCGCAGTTACACCGCCCCGTTCAACCTGGCCAGTGTGCCGGCCCTGTCCATCAACTGCGGCTTCACCTCCGACGGCCTTCCCGTGGGTCTGCAGATCGCCGGCCGGCCCTTCGACGAATCGACGGTCTTCCGCGTGGCCCACGCCTACGAACAGGCCACCACCTGGCACAACCGCCGTCCGCCGGTGTAGACACTCCCCATGTCATTCCGAGGAGTGAAACGACGAGGAATCTCATTGCTCGAGAAGACCGTTCGCGGGTTCGCATGGACGGTCCACAGCGAGCGGTGAGACCCCTCGCTTCTCTCGGGGTGACGGTGTAAATTGACCTACCATTACAAGATTCATCGGAAAAGCCTTCGAAACACCATACCCGGCCCAAGGAGAACCCATGCCACAGCCCCATGAGCTATCGGCGGCGGAACTGGCGCGCCAGATACGCGGTAGAAACATCACTCCGGTGGAGGTGGCGCAGTCGCTTCTGGAGCGGATAGACGCCCTGGAACCCCGCCTGGAGGCCTGGGTCCGAATTGACCGCGAGACCGTTCTGGCCGACGCCAAGCAGCGTCAAGAAGAACTGGACCGCGGCGTGGAGACCGGCCCGCTCCACGGCGTGCCCATCGGCATCAAAGACATCTACAACATCGCCGGCGTGCCCACCACGGCCGGCTCCAAGGTCTACGCGGACTATGTGCCCGACGAGACAGCGGTCACCATCAACCTGCTCCAAAAGGCCGGCGCGGTCATCCTGGGCAAGACCGTCACCACCGAGTTTGCCTGCCTCGATCCGTCCCACACCAAGAACCCCTGGAACCCGGCTCATACGCCCGGCGGCTCCAGCAGCGGCTCAGCGGCATCTGTCGCCGCCCGGATGTGCCCGGTGGCCATGGGTTCCCAGACCGTGGGCTCGGTGCTCCGGCCTGCGTCGTACAACGGCATCGTGGGATTCAAGCCCACCTACGGACGGGTCAGCCGCCGGGGAGTGGTGCCCGTAAGCTGGTCCCTCGATACCGTGGGCTGGATGGGCCGCACCGTGGAAGATATGGCGCTCCTGCTCCAGGTGATGGCCGGGCCCGACGAACAAGACCCCGTGGCGTCACGCTTGCCGGCCGGCGACTACCTGTCGGGGCTGGAGTCGGCGGGGCCGCCGCGGATCGGACTGATCACCTCCTTCTTCATGGAGGAGTCGGACCAGGAAACCCAGCAGCGGACCAGGGCCGTGTTGGATAAGCTGACGTCGTCCGGCGCGTCCGTGGTGGAATTGACCCTGCCGGAGAGCTTCAACACTTCCTTCCAGGACCAGATGACCATCATGGGCGCCGAGGCCGCCGCCTTCCACAAGCCCATGTACGAGAAGCAGGCCCAGGACTACCGGCCCAAGCTGCGCGAGATGCTGCGCCAGGGCCTGGAAACCGACGCCGTCACCTACTCAAAGGCCCTGGAAAGGCGGCTCCGGTTCTCCGCGGACATGAGATTGCTGGCGGAACAGGCCGATGTTCTGCTCACCCCCTCCACCCCGACCGCGCCCTTGGCCGACCTGACCAACACCGGCGACACCAGGTTTCAGGGGCCGTGGACCTCGTGCGGTCTGCCCACCATCACGCTGCC
>JACZXN010000072.1 GCA_022571575.1 Chloroflexota bacterium
TTCGCAGATTGTGGGCGACGCCCGCGGACAGTTCTCCGATGGCCGCCAATTTCTCGGTGCGGACCAACTGGCTCTGGGCGTCCAGCAATTGAGCATTGGCCTGCTCCAACTCCTCGGTACGCTCAAATACACGCATCTCCAGGTTCCGGTTCGCCTGTTCCAATTGCGAGTTCTTGTCGTTCAGGCTATCGGCCATCCGGTTGAACTCGTGGGCCAGCGTGCCCATCTCGTCATGGGCGTTCTCTTCGATCCTGAAGGACAGGTTGCCGTTGGCAATCTCAACCGCTCCATCGCGCAGGCGCAGTATTCGCCGGGTTATGGTCCTGGTCACCACGTAGCCGACACCCAACACCAAGAGCACCAACGCGGCGGTCACCATGATGTGGTTGGCAATGAGCTGGTCACGGAGACCGACAACAGGGGAGGTGGTCAAGGCCACCACGAAAACTCCGCGAGACCCGCTTCCCAGCACCAGCGGCGCGTAGGCCGACCGCTGTTCCGTCCCGTCGATCGTTGCTGAGCCCACGGCGATCTGACCCAACCGGGCGGCCTCAACCAAAACCGGGTCGAGCGTTGCCGGAATCTGCCTGGATACATCGCCGGTGGAGTAGGACGCGGAGACAACCTCTCCGTCGTCACCCACGACCAATATACGGGGATCGGCACGGCTGAAATTCAGCTCCGACAACGCGTCGACGTCGATCAACTTGCCCACGCTGACCGATCCGATGAAACCGCGTGAGTCTTTGAGGGAACGCACCGAGGTCAATAACCAACCCTTTGGGGTCGTGACAACTCTGGTTGTTTCAAGCTCGACCAGACCCAGGGCATTCAACTCGCCCATCCCCCGCGAGTCCAAGTCACCGCCCAGATGATATTCCCGGCCCAAACTCACACCGTTCACGTCAAATACCTCCAGGTGTTGAAGGTCCAGCCGGATACTGGTGGCAAGCAGGTTGGCAATGACCATCTGGCGGTCAGACCGGCCGACGGCAGCCAGCAGCATCGGGCTCCGTGCAATATCATCGGCCATGTCATTGAGGCTATCCTCGAATGCCTCGAACTGCTGGTTGATGATATGGACCTCTTCTTCGAGCCGTTCCTTGCTGGTCTCCAACGCCAACCGGTTCAGGCCGGTCACCGTCAGCGGAAGGGTTACAGCCAACGTCAGCGCCATTGGAAGCACCAACAATAGGGTCAACTTGGTGGACAACGAAAGGTCTGCCAAAATGGGGACCCTGGGAAGTCCCAGATGGAATTGATTTTCGCCCGGGCGCCGGTGGGACAGGCGTGGGAGGTTCACCGGACCGCCGACAAACCCTGCTTGGCCAATAGCTCTGCGACCACGGAGCCGGTTATGAAGTCGACGAACCCCTGGACCTCATTGATCTTTCCGGGCAGAAAGGCGACCCCCAAGCTGCGGGATTGCAACGGGTAATCCCGGTCTTGGTTCGCCGGATGCAGGCCGTCCAGGGCAACGGGATGCACGGACAGGCCGCTTCCCGCAACGATACCGCTGTAGGCCAGGTATCCTATGGCGTTGGTGGCGCCGTTGAGCGCATCCTTGGCGTCGGCCTCGCTGGTCACGACCACGGCCGCCTTGCTAAATGGAACTCCTCCCAAGATTCCGGCGCGGATGATCTTGGTGTTGCTGTCGTCTTCTTCCCTGATGATCAGCCTGATCACCGCGTCGGGACCACCGAACAAAGACCAGTTGTCAATCTCGCCGGTGAAGATGGCGCGCACCTCATCCACGGTCAATCCGGAAATGAGCAGATCGGGGCTGGTCACCACCGCCACCCTCTCTTCAGCGAAGGCGATGTATCTGATCCCGGTCGCTAATTCCGATTGCTTGGGTTTGCGAGACATGGCTCCCAGGTCCAGAAGGCCGGCGTTGACGCCCTTCACCCCTCCCGCCGAGCCGGACCCCTGCAAGAACGTGAATGAAATATCGCGGTTGGCCCTTGAGTATTCTTCGGCCAGACCCTTCAGAACGTTGGTGGTGCCACCGGCCCCCGAGATCCGGATGACCCCGCCACCGGACCCGGCTCCGTCACTGCCGGTCTCCCCTGCTTGAGACGCGCAAGCGACGGCAACAGTCACGATCACCGTTAGCAACTGAAACAGCCTGAACAATCTTGATCTCATCTGTTGGTCCCCACCCGAAGGCCAAGATTTCGACCGGGTCAAATCCGATGTTTTATGCCTGGTTATCAGGCCCAACTCCGAACAAAAACCCCATCGCCATGATTGTTTCACCCCATGGCTGCAAAGCCAAAGTGCCACCGGTCCCGGATGCCGATGGCGATTCGTCCGTTTGTTGGCCTTTGAGGTCGTGTAAATCGGCCCATGCGGACCATTTAAGGGTGTCTCAGGCTCAGGGTTGCGTACCTGGTGCGGCCAGGCTATGCTTTTTCGATAAATCCCACTATTCGGATTCGGACTGATTGGAACCATGTGCGGTAGATTTACCCTCACCTCCAACTTGGACGAGCTACAGGGACGGTTCGGGTTCTTATCCGAGTTCACCGACTCTCAGTTCCACGACCATGAGCCCAGGTATAACATCGCGCCCACCCAACCGGTGTTATCGGTCACCAACGACGGCCGGCGGCGTGGCGAGTTGATGCGCTGGGGTCTCGTGCCATTTTGGGCCAAGGACCTCAAGGTGGGCGCCAGAATGATCAATGCCGTCGGAGAGACTATTTCAGCCAAGCCGGCCTTCCGGGCTGCGTTCAAGAAACGGCGCTGCCTGGTCCTGGCCAACGGCTTCTACGAGTGGAAAAAGGAGGGTAAGCGGAAGATAGCCACCTACATCTATCCGCGGAGCGGCGAGCCCATGGCCTTCGCCGGACTGTGGGAAACGTGGAAATCTCCCGAGGGCCAGGTGGTCCAGTCGTGCACCATCATCACCACCTCGGCCAATCCTCTGATCCAGCCGCTGCACAACCGCATGCCGGTCATATTGCCGGAGGAGACCCAGGCCCTCTGGCTGGACCCCCTGACCGAAGACCCCAAGATACTGGAACCCCTGCTGGTCCCGG
This sequence comes from Chloroflexota bacterium, assembly GCA_022571575.1. Next base: position 3,045 of record JACZXN010000072.1, read on the forward strand.
CCCCGGTCGAGATGCTGACCTCCCATCCGGTGGCGGACACGGTCAATTCGGTGAAGAACCAGGGCCCCGAATGCATCCTGCCCCTGCCTGAGCGTCCCGATGAGCCGCCGGAACGTCAGCCGGAAGATTTGCCGGAAGACTCGCCCGGGGACGGTCGTCTATTCAAGTAGTCCACCTCCGATGACCCGTAAATAACAACAGTGACCGGCAACAGCGGCGGCCAAGACGGCGGCCGGCGTTCCTGCAATCACCGTTGCAACTTCAGCATGGCCAACGCCAACCAAGACATATCCAACCAGAGCGCGCCGCTCTTCAGCAGGTACCGTTTCGTGATGGCGGCCATGGTGCTGGCCGGACACCTCAGCGTGGGCCTGAACGTATTTGCGGTCTCGCCGTTGCTTCCGCTGGCCATCGACGACTACGGCATCAACCGGGCGGCGGCCGGGCTGCTGGTTTCTCTGCCCCTCCTGGTGGCGGCGGCGTTGGGACTGCCCAGCGGCATGCTGATCGCGCGCATCGGCCTGTGGCGGGCATTCACCCTTGGCTGGGCCGCGGTGGCCCTGGTGTCACTCTCTGGGTTCGCCCCCAATTTCATCACCCTATTGGTCCTCAGGTCGGGGATCGGCCTGGGGTTCGCCTTCATCCTCACCGCCACCGGCCCCCTGTTGATGCAGTGGTTCCGGCCCAAGGAAGTGCCGGTGATGAACGCTCTCAACACCGCGGCGTTGAGTCTGGGGATCGCCCTATCCGTGTCCACTGCCGCGCCGCTGGCCAAGGTCATGGCCTGGCAGATGACGCTGACCGTGTTTGCCCTTCCCGGCATCATCGGCCTGGTGGCCTGGCTTGCCCTGGGCAGGACGCCGGGCAGCATCAGCGTCAATGAGGCCCGTGGCGGCATCTCCTTCAGGGAAGTGGCGGCAGTGCTGCGCAACCGTTCCGTGGTGCTCCTGCTGCTGGCGGACGCTGGGATCTTGGTCCAATACGCCGCGTTCACCGGATGGCTGCCCACCTTCTACAACGAGGACCGGGGCATCTCCCTTTCTCAAGCCGGGTTCATCACCGGCATGCTTCCCCTGGTCGGCGTGTTCGCCGTATTGGCCGGCGGGGCGGTGGCATTGCGGGTGGCGTCCCCCAGGGCCCTATTCGTCGCCTCGGGCCTGATGGCCGGGCTGGGCGGGCTGGGCGCCTTTCTGCTGCCGGGGCTCGGCGGCATCTACCCGGCGGTCATCATCCTGGGCATCGGGTCCTGGCTCTACGTCCCCACCCTACTCACCCTGCCCATGCAGATGGCCGGGATGACACCGGAAAGGGTGGCGGTGGTCTGGGGTTCCCTGCTTACCTTTTCCGGTTTCGCAATGTTCATATCGCCCATCTTGGTTGGCGGCCTGCGGGACCTGACCGGGTCGTTCACACCGGGGTTGGCCATCTGCGCCGCCGCCGCCTGGACCCTTTTTCTGGCGGGCATCTTGTTGCCCCGAAACATTACAGGCACTCCCACCCAGACCACGCCGGCCCGGCAAGATTGACAACCCAAAACCAGGCGCGTACCTTTAAGGCCTTCAAGCTAGGGCCTGCGCCAGAGACGTGGGCCCACGCTCAAATCCGTACACCCAGGAGACTGACATGGCCAGGATCCCCCCAGCCACCCGAGAGACCGTCCCCAGCGACCAGACCGCCGAGTTTGACCAGATGACCGCCAGCCTGGGCTCGGTGCCCCAATTCGGGCCCGGATCGATCATGATCCACGTGCCCAAGGCCCATCAGTTGGCCACCGCGCTGAACCAATATCTACGCAACGATTCGTCGCTTCCCAAGAAGGTTTTGGAGCTGGCCATGCTGGTCACCGCCCGGGAGAATGACTGCATGTACATCTGGAACGCCCATGCCGCCTCGGCCCGGGCCGCCGGTGTGCCCGACGCGGTGGTGGACGCGCTCAGGGACCGAAAAGAGCTTCCCGAGCTGGCCCCAGACGAAGCCGCCGTCATCAACTACGGCCAGGAGTACTTCCGCACCCATAGAGTGAGCCGCGGCGCTTTTCAGGCTGGGATAGAACAGTTCGGCAAGCAGGGCCTGATCGAGCTCACCCTCACCATGGGCAACTACGCCCTTCTGGCCTTCTGCATCACCTCTTTTGACTCCGAGCTGCCCCCGAACCGCACCGAACCGGTGCTACCGGCCTAGTACCTTCGGGCTGACCCAGGCGGCAAAAAAGCGAAATCTTGTTCGAGAGGGAAGCGAGATGGCCGTTAAACCTTTCAAGGTAGAAGTATCCGACTCGGTCCTGGATGACCTGAAAGCCCGTCTGGAGCGCACCCGGTGGCCGGACGAACTACCCGGCGCAGGTTGGGATTACGGGAGCAACTTGGACTACATCAAGGAGTTGGTGGAGTACTGGCGCACCGAGTTCGATTGGCGGGCCCAGGAGCAGTTGATCAACTCCTTCTCCCACTTCAAGACCGATGTCGACGGCCTGGCCATCCACTTCATCCACGAGAAGGGCCAGGGGCCGGATCCCATGCCGCTGGTGGTCACCCACGGCTGGCCCGGCAGCTTTTTCGAGATGTACAAGATCATTCCCCTGCTGAGCGACCCGGCCAGCCACGGCGGCGACCCGGCCGACTCCTTCGACGTGGTGGTGCCCTCCATGCCCGGCTACGGGTACTCCGGCCACCCCACCCAACCCGGCCTGGACGTACTGAGCGTCGGAGACCTGTGGGCCAAGCTGATGTCCGAGAACCTGGGCTACCAGAGGTTCGGGGCCCAGGGCGGCGACTGGGGCGCCAGCGTCACCGCCAAGCTGGGGTTTTCCCACGCCGACAAGGTTATCGGTATTCACTCGACCTCCGTCACCCGGCCGACGCCCTACCTGGGCCCCGGCTCGCGGGAGCTCACCGAGGCCGAAAAGGAGGTGGTGCGGCGACGGGAAGACTGGCAGGCCTCCGAGGGTGGCTACGCCCACATCCAGGGCAGCAAACCCCAGACCCTCTCCTACGGGCTGAACGACTCACCCGCCGGACTGGCGGCCTGGATCGTGGAGAAATACCGGACCTGGAGCGACTGCGGCGGCGACGTGGAAAAGCGGTTCACCAAGGATGAGCTGCTGACCACCATCACCATCGGCTGCTTCGTCACCTTCCTCGGGCTCGCGATCGGGCTGACCTACGCGATCCGTGCCGACATCGCGCCCCGGACCACCACCGCGGCACCCCCGGTTCCCGCCGCGACGACCACAAGCAACCCGGCCGGCGGAGCGTCCCAAACCCCCGATCAGGGGGCTGCGGCTACGACCGACACGCCTGGTGAATAAGGCGCCGCCGCGAAACAGACCCCCATTGAATCCGCCGAAGCTCAACCGTAAACACCCAAGCCCGACGCCCAGCCCTAGACAAACTCACCCTAATATGGTGAAGTGGCGTGTCGGCGTAAGACCACGACCCAGCCCCCGGAACCCTCGGAGCGACGCCTTGATCCGTTCGATGACCGGCTTCGGCGACGCATCCACCCAGGTCGACGGTGTCCACTACAGCGTCGAGCTGCGCAGCCTCAACAACAAGTACTTCAAGTGCTCGGTCCGCCTGCCCGATCAGTTCCAGGGCATGGAGGCCGAGCTCGAGACCCAGCTGCGCAAGCGGGTATCGCGCGGGTCGTTCACGTTGACCGTGAAGTTCAAGGCCACGGACGCCCAGGCCGTGTCGCGCGTCAACGACGCCGCGATCCTCACCTACCTGGACCACCTCGAAACGATCCACGCAAAGATCCAGGACCGCGCGGTGCAGATCGACCTGACGCAGTTGCTGGCGCTGCCCGGTGTCCTCCAGCCGGCGCAGGACGAGGCGTCGCTCTTAGCCAAGTCACGCCCGGTGGTCGGCAAGCTGCTCAGCGAGGCGATCAATCGGCTGCTGGCGATGCGTGTCACAGAGGGTCAGGCCCTGGCGGAAGACCTCCTCAAACACCTCCAACTGATCCTGGACCGGATGGCGCAGATCGGCGAGCGAGCGCCGTCGGTGATCGAAGAATACCACCAGCGTCTGCGGGCGCGGATGGACGAGCTGCTGGCCAAGGCCGAGCTCAAGGCCGACGAAGCGGTACTGATCCGTGAGGTCGCGGTGTTCGCCGAGCGTGCCGACATCAGCGAGGAGATCTCGCGGATGGCCGGGCACGTGGCGCAGTTCCAGGAGATCATCGCCAACGACAACGACGCCGAGCCGGTCGGCAGGACGCTGGACTTCCTGACGCAGGAGATGCTCCGCGAGGCGAACACGATCGGGAGCAAGAGCAACGACGTCCAGATCAGCCGGGCGATGATCGAGGCGAAGAGCGCGGTCGATCGGATCAAAGAGCAGGTTCAGAACGTCGAATAACCGCATCGGGTGTCCGGAAGTG
>JACZXN010000073.1 GCA_022571575.1 Chloroflexota bacterium
GGCCCTGGCTCCCTTTGGCGAGACGAAGACCGCCACCGGGACGGGCGACTCAAGCAGCAGTTCGACTATCTCCCTGGTGGAGCTGAGCAGCCCTCCGGGGGTGTCGAGTTGGATTATCAGGAGCGCCGCACCGTCTTCCTGGGCCCGGTCGATGGCCCTGGATATGAACCGTACTTTGACCGGGTTGATGATGCCATCGACCGTCATGACCAGGGCATGGGGGGAATCGGGACCCTGGGCGTGGGCCAGCAACGGTCCCAGCATGCCGGTGAACAGCATGCCAAACGAGAGAGAAACGAGGAAGAGACGGACGATACGGAGCCGCTGGTTCATACGGTCCACCGCCTTAATTCGAAGCTCCGGGTACAAGGGGAGCCGGCCTCCAGGGGAGGATTAGACCGGGGTCGCTGATTCAGCCAAGACCGCTTTCGATGAGAATGCCTCCGGCGGCCCAGGCGTCTTCGCCATCCGCGCCAGCAGCGGGTTCACCAGACTTAACACGCCGCCAAAGGTTGGGTGGCCCATGACCTTGCCAATCATCGAGCTATGCCAGTCGAAGGACACATCTGGGGAGTTGGCCAACTCGGCGATGAACCCGTTGGTGCTGGCCTGGTGGATCAGGGAACTGATGTGGCTGTCGCCCAGGAACTCGAACACCCGCCGGGCGGAGTAGCCAACCTCAAGTTCATTGGATAAAAGGCGCTTCCACTCTTTCTGGTATGCCCTCAACCGGTTGGCGGACAACTTATCTTCGCCCAGGGCTTGGTCCAGCGCCTCAGAGGCGATCTCGCTGGCCAGGAGTGAGTAGAAGATACCGCCTCCGGTGGTCGGTTTCACCTGGCCCGCGGCGTCGCCCACCACCAATACCCGGTCCGCATAGGTCTTGCGCAGCGGGCGCAGGGGAATCCCCCAACAGACGGGTTTGTCCACCGGCCCTTTGATCTTTCCATCAGCCTCCCGGGCGGCGATGAATCGGGCGAAACTCTCCGGCGCGTTCTTGCGCACCAACAAGCCGGCCAAGGCGTATCCGGGCCGGGTCGGCACCAGCCAGGCAAAGAATCCGGGGGCCACTTTGCGGCCCAGATAAACTTCAACCTCGTCAAGACCATCGGTCTCCACCAGGGCCTGGACTCCAACCACGTAGTCCGAGGCTTCGCCCAGTCCCAACTGACGGTTCAATTGGGAGCCGAACCCGGCGGCCAGCACCAGGGCCCTGGCTTCCGTGACACCGTCATCGGTGACCACCGAGACCCGGTCCTTGTGCTGCTCCACCCGCACCACTCGCCGGCCGAGCAGGTACTTGGCCCCGGCTTCCCGCGCCCGATCGGCGAATGAAGTCACGTAGGCCACCCGGTTGACCACGCGGGCCACCGGCCGTGGGGTTTCGAATCTGACGACCTCCGAAGAGGGGGCGATGACGCGGGCCGAGCTTATCTCGCGGTAGACCAGGGCGGGGTCGATGGGGTAACGGCGAAAACATTCTTCCCCGACCAGGCCGGTGCAAAGTTTGTCGCCGATATTCTCCCTGGCGTCGATGACGGTAACGCCGTAGCCCCGGGACGCCAGAGAGAGGGCGGTGTTGTTGCCGGCGGGACCGGCTCCCACCACAATCACATCTTCCAAAATCGGTTTAACCTCGAAAAAGCCCCGTATCCGGGGCTGGGCTTACACGCACCGATTATACCCCCAGGCTTCTCCCTCGGCCATACGATCAGGTGGGCCAGTTCGACCGTTATCGTAAACCTAGCGCCGGCCGACAACCGGTGCAACCTCCGCCGGAAGGGCGGGCGATCCAATGCAAACCGGCCCGCGCGCCGCGCCTTGACAGCGTCTGGGTGACGTGTATAATCCTGCCAAATCCATAATTGGTCAGACCACTTTCCCTGCGACGATTTAACCGGATGCTCATGCAGTCGGAATTACATAACCTTCAGGGCCAGCGCCTCCACGAATCCATAGTGCAGCGGTTCCACGCGTTGATACACGACGGGACCTTGAAGCACGGCGCCAAGCTGCCTGCGGAGCGGGTGCTGGCCGAGCAGTTGAAGGTCAGCCGCGGTTCGGTCAGGGAGGCCATCAGGACCCTTGAACTACAGGGTCTGGTGGTCAGCAAGCACGGTTCCGGCACCTTCATCAACACCCAGAACCTGGACGCCGTGGCCACGTTGATGACCTCCTCACTGGACGGGGGCCTGGACGCCGGCGAGGCCCAACTCCGGGACATCTTCGAGGTCCGCCACCTTCTTGAGCCTCAGCTCGCCGGATTGGCGGCGCAAAGGGCCACTCCGGAAGACGTGGACCGTCTGGCGGCGATCTTGGTGGAACAAGAGCATCAGATCATGGAGGGCGAGACCGGCGTGGACGCCGACACCAAGTTCCACTTCGCCCTGGCCACCGCGACGCACAACGCGGCCCTGGTCAAGGTGGTGAGCGCGGTCGAAGACGTGTTGCGCCAGTCCCGGGACCAGTCCCTGCAGCAACCGGGCCGGCCCGAACGGTCATTGGCCTCCCATCGGCGGATCCTGGAGATGGTCCGGGCGGGAGACCACCTGGGGGCCCGATCGGCCATGGAACATCATCTGACCGTGGTGGAGCCTTCCGCGGTCTTTCCCAGCGCGGCCGTTTGATAAAGCCGTTATCTGATAACGGCGTCGATGCGTCCGGGCGCCGCTCATGCCGGCGTCGCGGCGTCGTTTAACAAAAGTAGTAATAGGTCCCACCAGATACCCAAAATCCGAGGAGGAAACCAATGGCTACCCTAGCTGTAGAGGTGGTGTACCGGGGCATATTCCAGAGGACTCTGGCCCGGAACATCGTCCGAAACATCGTTTTCGCCGCCCGCAAAGACGGCAAGATCGGCACCGCCTTTGGCCGCTACGGCGACTCTCCCGAACGGAACGGCATCCCGGCGAAGCAATTCGCCATCGTCGCCGACACTCCCTTGGAACTTGAAGAGAGTTTGGCCGTCTATGAGGCCACCACCGTGGACGTCACCATCAACGTCGACGACACCATGTGCAAGGGCATCGAGTCCTGGGCCTGGTACGGCCTGCAACCCATCAACGAGCTGACCAAGCCGGGCGGCACCCTGATCGTGACCTCCCGCCAGGACGCCGACTCTCTGCTGGAGGATATCCACCAGAAGGACACCCCCTACGACCTGGCGATCATCCCCAGCACCGTGAGCTTCTCCGGTCTCTGGGTCTACAAAGACGACCACACCGACATGCGGGCCCTGGGCGCGCTGTGCAAGGTCTGCCCCGATCTGGTGAGCCTGGAAGCCATGCTGGAGTCCGTCCAAGAGCAGACGGGCAGCGACACCAAGGTGGCCTCGGTCCAGCGGGCCTACGACCGGACCACCGGCCGTCCCGTGGAGCCCGGCGAAGGCAATAGCGAGACCCCATTCAGCTTCGACCTGCCCGGCTGGAAGACCATGGAAGAGGGATTGGTGATCCGAGGCATCGCCCCGGGGACCGGTTTCAGGGGCGGCGAAGAGGGCTACACCCCGGTCCGGAACGAGGTCTTCAAGAAGTGGAGCACCCGCTCCATGCGCCCCGTGATCAACTTCGACACCTGCACCAAGTGCACCCTCTGCTGGCTGCAGTGTCCCGACACCTGCTTCGACGTGACCTCCGACGGCCTCTATGACGCCAACATGGAATCATGCTGCGGCTGCGGGGTCTGCGAGGCCGTCTGTCCCGTGCCCGACTGCATAACCATGGTCAGCGAGGCCAAGTTCACCGGCAACGACAGTCAATGGGACGCCTGGACGGCCGACAAAGACGGCTATAACAAGTGGATGACGGTCCTGGTGGAGAAACAGAAAGACGAGACCAGGACCCACGGCTTCCACCACATCGGCCAGTACACTGACGACATCACCGCATTGGAGGAAGCTTAATGGCCACCGCACAGGCGGCGCTCTTTCAAGAATCCACCGAAGAACTGATCAGCGGCAGCGAGGCTATCGGCATCGCCTGCGCCCTCGCCGACGTTGACGTTATCACCGCCTATCCGATCCGGCCCTACGACACGGTGATGCAATACGTGTCCCGTCTCAAGGCGGACGGCGCTTTCGACTGCGATTTCATCGTCGCGGAGAGTGAGCACTCCCAATTCGAGATCGTGAAGCACGCCTCCGCCGTCGGCGCCCGGACCTTCACCGGTTCCAGTGGCGTGGGCTGGTTCTACGCCTTCGAGGCCATCACCGTCACCGCCGGGCTTCGGATGCCCGTGGTGGCCATGGTGGGCAACCGGGCGCTGGACGACCCCGGCGCCTTCGGCGTGGAGCACAACGACGCATTGGCGGTCCGCGACCTGGGCTGGCACCTCTACTGGGTCGCCACCGCTCAAGAGGCGTTGGACATGGCGCTGATCGCCTGGAAGGTGGCGGAGGACCCCCGGATCCTGCTACCCTTCGCCCTTAGCTGCGACGGATCGTTCCTGACCCACTCCCAGGCGATCGTGCAAGTCCCGTCTCAAGACCTGGTGAAAAAATTCCTGCCCGATTACCAGCGCGGCACGCTGCAATTACATCCCGACAACCCGATCACGGTGGCCCCTCAGGTTAACGAAGACTGGCTGATGGAGATCCGAAAACAGACCGACGAGGCCATGCGGCGCACGACTGGTGTGATCAAAGAGGCCCACGAAGAGTTCAAAGAGATCTTCGGCCGGGGCGACCCCAGCCCGTTCATCGAAGAGTTCATGTGTGAAGACGCGGAGATCATTCTGGTGGGAATGGGCACCCTTGCCATGCCGACTAGGGTGGCGGTCCGCCGCATGCGCGAGGCCGGCAAGAAGGTCGGCTTCCTGCGCGTCAAGTTCTTCCGGCCCTTCCCCGCGGAAGAGCTCCAGAAGGCCCTGGGCGGAGCCAAGGCGGTGGCGGTCATCGACCGCGACTATTCCTACGGCTCTCCCTCGGGCGGCGGCGTCCTGTTCCACGAGTTGCGCTCGACCCTCTACCCCCTGAGCGAACGGCCCCTGATGTTGAACTTCATCGCCGGGCTGGGAGGACGGGAGGTCAAGGTCCGCGACATAGACGAGATGGTCGAAACAAGCCAGAAAGCCATCGACACCGGCAAAATCGAGCAAGAGACCACCTGGATAGCGGTAAGGGAGTAACCGATATGGCCACTGATATGACTACCGTGCAAGACCTTCCCCCGGTAAGGGGAGTTAAGAATATCCCGCTGGAGGAGTTGTACACTTCCGGTCACCGGACCTGCCAGGGCTGCGAATCGGCCCTGGTGATGCGGCTGATGATCAAGGCCGCCGGCCCCCGGACCATCGTGCTGGGCAGCACCGGCTGCATGTACGTGGCCAACACCACCTACTACAGCACGCCTTGGGTCGTGCCCTGGATGCACACCCAGCTTGGGTCCTCCGGCTCCGCCGCCACCGGCACCGCCGCGGGCCTATCGGCCATGATGCGCAAAGGCAAGATGCATAAGGAACCCATCAACGTCATTGCCTTCTGCGGCGATGGCGGCGGCATGGACATGGGACTCTCCGCCATCTCGGCGGCCCTGCAGCACGAGGAGTACAACTTGTTGATCCTCTGCTATGACAACGAGTCTTACGCCAACACCGATATCCAGGCGTCGGGCGGCACGCCGTGGGGCGCCAACACCACGTTTAGCCCCCCCGGTAAAGAGATCCGGATCATGAACAACCGCTGGAAGAAGAACATGGCCCCCATGCTCGCCGTTGGCCATCCCAACGTTAAGTACGTGGCCACCGCCTGCGGTTCTTACGGGTTGGATTTCAACAACAAGATTCGCCGCGCCCTGACCATCGGCGGCCCAACCTTCATCCACAGCATAGACCCCTGTCCCAAGGGCTGGGACTATGACCCCAAGTACTCCCACGAATTGGGGATGCTGTCCATCGAGACAGGAATCTGGGTCCAATACGAGATCATCGAGGGTGAGTTGACTCTGAACGGCCCCAGCCGGTCGATCGCCAAGGGTATCCGTAAGCGGAAGCCCGTGGAAGATTACCTGATGCGCCAGGGCCGCTTCGCCCACTTCACCCCGGAAGACATCAAACACTTCCAAGACAAGGTGGACGAGACCTGGGAGAAGTGGTGGCTCCCCGGCGTGATTCCGATCTCGGCCAGCAAGGAGGATTAGCATCCAGCAGGTACCTGCCGGTAGACTAGCGTTCTAACAAAAAGAGGCGGACTGATGTCCGCCTCTTTTTTCATTTCCCATCGTATTGAGGAAGGTTAAGAATTGGGCCCGTTGACCTGGCCACGCTCCAACACTTTAACCTCCGTTAGAAGCCGGTCCCCCAACCGGTCTTTCTCTTTCTCCAGATCGTAACGGGTCTGCAGGTTCAGCCAGAACCGCTCGGATGTGCCGAAATACCGCGACAGGCGAAGGGCCGTATCGGCGGTCACGGCCCGGTCGCCGTGAACTATCTGGTTGATGCGGCGGGGGTGCACCCCGATGTCCTTGGACAAACGGTACTGGGTGATGCCCAACGGAGCCATGAATTCTTCCATCAGTATCTCGCCGGGATGGACCGGCGGCAATTTAGCGGTGGTCATGTTCTCCTCCTAATGGTAGTCCGTTATCTCCACATCTTCGGCGTCGCCGTTCGCCCAACGAAAGCAGATTCGCCACTGGTCGTTGACGCGGATGCTGTGTTGACCGGCCCGAATCCCTAAAAGCTGTTCCAGGCGGTTGCCAGGCGGAGATCGCAGGTCCATTAACGAGTCCGCCGCATCAATAATCGCCAATTTACGTAGGGCAGTACGCTGGAGGTCTGGCGGAAGTTTGCGAGACCTTTCCCGCCGGAAAACACGCTCGGTTTCTTCATCACGGAAAGACCTAATCATGTTATATGAATAATAGCGTAGTGCGCTATTAGCGTCAAGCGTCATGATACGTTCTTATAAGTTTTAAAAATCCGGCCAACACTTGCCACCAACCCTCGTTCGGGTTAGAGTACGTCCGATTCTGACCTCACTACAGTATCTCGAATTGTGATGTGATGTTTTGTCCGGGTTAGGGTGTCCGGCGAAAGATTCTACAACGACGATTTAGGAGGACCCGATGGCGAACGAACCCATCAATCTTTACGACTATGAAGCCAGGGCTCAACTTGCACTGCCCCACGACAGTTGGGACTTCATCGATGCCGGCGCCATGGACGAATTCACCACCAAGCGGAACCGGAGCGCCTTTGACCAGTTGACCCTGCGCCCCCGGTTCATGCGCAGCGTTGAGGAGCGGAAGATCTCCACCACCATGCTGGGCGAAGACCTGAGTTTTCCGGTCTTTGTCTGTCCCGCGGGCAGCCACGGCATCGCCCACCCCGACGCCGAAGTCGCCACCGCCAGGGCCGCAGGCCGGTCCAACACCCTGATGATGCTCAGCACCTCGTCCAATTGCAGCTTGGAAG
>JACZXN010000074.1 GCA_022571575.1 Chloroflexota bacterium
CATCACGTCGTTGTAATCGGCGTAGGCCTCGTAGCTCTCCAGCAGGGTGAACTCCGGGTTGTGGTCCTGGTCGATGCCCTCGTTGCGGAAGACCCGGCCGATCTCATAGACCTTGTCGAAGCCGCCGATGATCAACCGCTTCAGGTAGAGCTCGGTGGCGATGCGCAGGTAGAGCTGCTGGTCCAGGGCGTTGTGGTGGGTGACGAAGGGCTTGGCGTGGGCCCCGGCGGCCACCGGCACCAGGATGGGGGTGTCCACCTCCAGGAAGCCCCGGCCGTCCAGGAACCGGCGGATGCCGCTGATCACCTTGCTGCGCAGGACGAACACCGGCATGATCTCGTCCTGGTTGGCGATCAGGTCCAGGTAGCGCTGCCGGTAGCGGGTCTCCACGTCCTTCAGCCCGTGCCACTTCTCCGGCAGGGGGCGCATCCCCTTGGCGGTGACGGTCAGCTCCAGGGCGTCGATGGTGATCTGCCCGGTGCGGGTCCGGATCAGGTTGCCCCGCACGCCCAGATGGTCGCCGATGTCCAGGTCCTTGAGCAGGTCGAAGCCCTCGCCCAGGTTGTTCTGGCGGAGGAGGGCCTGGATGACGCCGGATGAGTCCTGGAGGTCCAGGAAGGCGGCCTTGCCCATGGTCCGCATGGACGTGATCCTACCGGCCAACGAGATATCCTGAAGCTTCTCATCGGGCGGCTCGTTGTGCTCCAGTTCTTCGAACAACGCGGTGGCCGTGGCGGTGTCGCAGGTGCGGTGGAAGCGGGCCGGGTAGGGGTCGATGCCTCTGCCGCGAAGGCGTTCGAGTTTGGCGGCCCGGTTGGCCAGGAGTGTGTCTTCTCGGTCTGCCATCAAGTCCTAAGGGCCCGCCGGAGGCCGGTCTAAAGTGTGGTTGGTCGAGATTTTCGGGAGAAAAATCCAGAGAAAACAGCGGAAAGCGTCGTCTCTTCTGGGTAGCGATTGTAATGCCGGGTACAGGCCTTGTAAAGGAATCAGCAGCCGCAACAGGCACCTTGCGGAGGGCGCTATATTTGACAGGGTTTATGTACCTCATTAAAATCCTTTATGTGTTAGTCACAAACTCTACTATTGATTGGAATCCCAACGCCGGCTTCACTTGAGTCCATGCCTGCGGGGCCTGGACTGGCCGGCGGCCCCACTGGGATCTCTTGTAGCTCCGGGAACCTATTTCCCCGGTCCCCCTTTCCCCAGCGCCGCCCTGCGTCTTCCAGCCCCAGGTAAGCCGTTGGACTACCAAGTGTCAATTGGTCATCCAATCGGATCGATAACCTTGCGCCTCGTGGTGCGCGGTTTGGCCGGTGTAACGGCCTAGGTCCATCTGGTAAGCAGGCTGAAAGTGGAAGGACGGTATGGATTCTTGATGCGGGTATCTTTGGTGGGCTTGGCCCTCACCGGGCTTCTTTCGCTGATCGCTGCCTGCGGCGGCAGCGATGCTCCGGTGCTCAGAGTCGGCGGCGTTCCTGACCAGGACGCCTCCCGGCTTGCCAGGCGGTACGACGGGTTCGCGGAATACCTCTCCCAAAAGCTGGGAGTGCCGGTGAAATACGTTCCCAGCGCCGACTACGCGGCGGTGGTGACCGCTTTCCAGCAGGGAAACCTGGACCTGGCTTTCTTCGGCGGATTCACCGGTGTGCAGGCCCGGCTGCGCGACCCCGGCGCCCAGGCGGTGGCGCAGCGCCAGCGCGACGCCGAATTCCACTCCAAGTTCATCATCCGCAGTGGAGTGCCGGCCAACTCCCTGGAAGAGCTGGCGGGCCTGGCGGGCGATCTGACAATGACCTTCGGCAGTGAAAGCTCGACCTCGGGCCACATAATGCCCCGGTTCTTCCTGCGGCAGGCCGGTCTGGACCCGGATTCCAGTTTCAGGTCTTTGCCGAATTACTCGGGCTCCCACGACCTCACCTGGCGGCTGGTGGAGAGCGGGGCCTTCGACGTCGGGGTCTTGAACGAGGACGTATGGGAGCGGGCGGTCCTTGAAGGCTTGGTGGACACCGATAAGGTCCGGGTGTTGGAGACGACTCCGCCGTACTACGACTACAACTGGACCGCCGGCTCGGCGTTGGACGAAAAATTCGGCGCGGGGTTCACGCGCCAGGTCCAAGAGGCGCTCTTGGCGTTGAATACCGAAGAGCACGGGGAGATCTTGGAACTGTTCAACACTGAACGGTTCATCACGACTCAGAATGACAACTACCAGGCCATCGAAGGGGTGGCACGGGAGTTGGGAATGATAAAGTGAGCCGCGCCGAGACGATGAACAAGGGGAGCGGCACACCAGGTTCGCCGATGCCTCCCGATGAGGCGGCGCCGCCCATCGTGGATGGCCGCGGCCTGGGCAAATCGTTCGGCTCGCTGACCGCCCTGGCGCCCCTGGACATCGCCGTCCGTCCGGGAGAGCGGGTGGCCTTGGCCGGCCCCAGCGGCAGCGGCAAGACCACCCTGCTCCATATCCTGGCGGGGCTGCTTCCGCCGGACCGGGGACAACTTTTTTTGGACTCCCGGGCCATCTCCGGCCTGCGGCCCGGCAGGGAACTCTCCCAGATAGTGGGCTTGGTCCAGCAACAACTGGACCTGGTCCCGCAGTTGCCCGTGGTGCAGAACGTGCTGGCCGGGCGGTTGGGTCAGTGGGGCTTCCTGCGTTCGTTGGCGTCGCTGTTCTCGGCCCGGGAACGGGGGGCGGCCTTCGAAGCGCTTTCCCGCCTGGGGATCGCCGACAAGATCGACGAGCGCACCTCTCAGCTTTCGGGAGGGGAGCAGCAACGGGTGGCCATCGCCAGGCTGATGCTTCAGGCCCCCCGGATCATCCTGGCGGATGAACCGGTCTCCTCCCTGGACCCGGCCCGCGCCGGGGAGATCTTAGGGCTGCTGTCGGAGATGGCGGCCGGCTCGGGCCGCGCCATGGTGGCCAGTCTCCATGCCCCCGGCCTGATCAGAAAATACTTCTCCCGGGTGATCGGTCTGCGGGAGGGGATCCTACAATTCGACATCCCGGTCCGGGAGTTGACCCCTCCGGTGATCGAGGCCCTCTATGATCTGGACCGGGACTCCCAAAGCTAGGGGGGCGGCCAGGTTCCTTGAGACCCGGCGGCTGCTGACCCTGGTCCTGGCCGGGGCCCTGGTCTGGAGCCTGACCGGTGTCGATTGGGGCGGCGGGATCGTTCACACCGGCGGCGGCAACGCCATCAGGAATTTCTTCCTGGCCCTGTTCCCGCCGGAGCTTTCCCCCGGTTTTCTGAGATTGGCCCTCTCGGCCAGTTGGCAGACGGTGGTCCACGCCGTGGCGGGAATAACCCTGGCGGTGGCCGTCGGCCTGCCCCTGGGGATCGCCGCCTCCGGGTCCCTGGGGACACCCGGCCGTTCCCGTTTGGCCATCGCCGTGGCCGTCCGTTTTGTCCTGGCGTTCATGCGCTCCATCCACGAGTTGGTCTGGGCGGTGTTGTTCGTCACCGCCTTCGGGTTGTCGTCCCTGGCCGTGGTGCTGGCCATCGCGGTTCCCTACGCCGGGATATTGGGGCGCATCTACTCGGAGTTGTTGAACGACGTCCCGGACGGGCCTCTGGACGGCCTGCGTTCCTCCGGGGCCTCTCCGGCCAGGGTGCTGGTCTACGGCCGGATGCCCATGGTCCTGACGGACCTGCTCAGCTACGGCTTCTACCGGTTCGAGTGCGCCATCCGGGCCGCCGCGATCATGAGTTTCGTGGGCATCCGCGGGCTGGGCTATGAGATACAGCTTTCCCTGAACGACCTGCTGTTCAGCGAGGTCTGGACGCTGTTGTTGTTCCTGGTGGGCCTCGTCCTGCTGGTGGACTACTGGAGCACCCGGGTGCGCCGGAGTCTGGGGTCATGACTGGGCGAAGGTCTGCTGTGCGGGAAGTAGTGATGGGAAGGAGAGGGCTCACCTTCGCCAGGGCATCCATCTACGGATTTGTGGCGCTGTCGGTGGTGTCGTGGTTGTACCTGCTGGCGGGGGCGGACAGCGGGCTGGACGATCTCTTTTCCAGCCGGGCCTGGGGTAACGCCGGCGGCTTCGTCCGCCAACTTCTGGGGCTGGACGCGGGTTTGGCCGCCGGGTTGGATGATGGTGGGCGGCCCGCCTTTCTGGAGCTGGGCCGGTGGGTGGAGACCGGAAAGTTGGCCTATGAGACCCTGCTGATGAGCGTGTTGGCCATCAGCTTCGCCGGAGTGGGCGTGTTGCTCACCTTCCTGCCGGCGGCGCGAAACGTGAGCAACGGCGACCTTGGCGGCCGGCCCTCCGCCGGGTTGGGGGCGTTGTATCACGTCCTCCGTCTGGTCTTCGCCCTGACGCGGGCCGTGCCGGAGTTGGTGTGGGCCATGGTTATCGTGTTCTTCCTGTCGCCGGGGTTGTTGCCGGGCGCCGTTGCCCTGGGACTGCACAACTACGGGATCGTGGGCAAGCTATCGGCGGAGGTGGTGGAGAACATGGACCCCGGCCCGGCGCGGGCGCTGCGTTCCGCGGGCGCCGGCAATCTTCAGATGCTGGCCTACGGAATCATCCCCCAGGCCATGCCCCAATTTCTGACCTACCTGCTCTACCGCTGGGAGGTGGTGATCCGCACCACCGTGGTGGTGGGTTTCGTCAGCGCCGGCGGATTGGGGCGGGAGTTCCGGCTCAGCCTCAGCTTCTTCCAGTACACCGACGTGGCCTTGATCATCCTCTGGTACCTGGTGCTGGTCGTGGCGGTGGACCTGCTCAGCGCCCTGCTGCGGCGCATGGTCCGGGCGGGCTAGGAGAAGGGGCGGGTCACCGGCTAAGGTGCGCCGTCACTGGGTGAGATTTGCCCCTGTCCCGGCTCCGAGGTCTTTGGCGATGATCTCCGTGGGTCTGCCATCGATGCCTCCTGGTTGCTCCCTTCCCAAAAATCAAGCAGACCCTGTTTGCCCTTCCGCTCCGCCCATTGCTCCAGCAGGTCCCGCTGTCCATTGAAATCGAAGCGAGGCACGACCATGCCAGGCGCCTGGCACGGCCGGGAACAAGGAGATGAACTCGTACCACTCCGGGTTGTGGGGGTGGATGACCTGACTAGATGGTAACCGGGTAGATGACTTGGATAACTTTGTTCTCGCGGAGGCCGTCGAAGTAGGGTTGGGGCCGGTCCGGGTTCTGGAGCCAGCGGCGGATGAAGTAGGCGCACAGGTTGGACAGTTGGGTGCCCACCGAGTGCTCCGGGTCCACGAAGCAGATATTCTGCATCAAGCCGGTGGCGTCCATCCCGTCGTCTGAACGTAGGAACTCGGTCATGAATCCTGGTTTCACGGAGGTCCCGGTCTGGGCGACGACCAGGGCGAAGTTGGCGATGGGTATCCCGCCGTCCATGATCTCGTCCCCGGATAGATTGGCCATGTTGAGTTCGTCCAAAAACATGGTGAGAGCGAACAGAAACTTGCTCAGAACGGGCTCAGTTGGAGAGTCCCACAGCATGGCCATGGGTGAATCGCCGGCCGCTTTGGCTTCGGCGAATTCCTTTTTGTTGATGTACGAGGTGACCACGGGAGTCTCGCGCCGGATCATGATGCCCAGACAGTCCTGGATCAGCTCGTTCCTCTTCAGCGGAGGCCATGAGGCGAAGTAGCCCAGCCCCTGGTAGACGTCCACCGGCCGAATCTCGGTGGGCGCGCCCTGCTCACCCAGGGGAGCGCCGAAATGACGCCGGCAGAGGGCGCTGAACTCTCCGTTCATCGACATCGACTGGCTCTCGTGCACCAACAGACCGGCGTAGACCAGGTGCGGTTGGGAAGGGTCGGCGGCGCTTTTGCCGGTGCTGCCGGATTCCCCCAGATAGGTTAGAAACATTCTCCCGCCTCCAAAACAACCGCCGGAGGCCGCACGCCCTCTGGGGCTCCGCTCCTCCGGCGTTCTTTAGAATTTACCGAGTCCGTCCAGCCGAAGCCGGGCGGGACTGCACGCTGACGCGGCCCTGGACACCTACTCCTCGGTCGTCTCTTCCGTGTCCGTGGCTTGGGCCCCGGCGCCCTCCGCCAGACCTTCCACGCCACCGATGGCGGCCTCTTCCGCAACCCTGGGAAGCTCGATACGGGCGACCAATTCCTCGGAGTCGGTGAGGAGCGTGGCATTTTCGGGGATCGGCAGGTCGGACGCGCGGATCACCGAGTCCGGTTCTGCCATGACCTCAAGGTCAATCTCGATCTGGCTGGGCATCTCCAAAGGCAGCGCCTGAACGTCAGCCGTGCGGAGTTGTTGCATCACCGTTCCGTTCACGTTGTGGGCGCCGGGCGACTCGCCGGTCAAGATGATGGGGACCTGGGCCGTGACCGGCCGGGTCACGTCGGCGGCCAGGAGATCAACGTGCAGTAGATCGTCGCGCCTGGGGTCCCACTGAATCTCCCGGGCGAAGGCCAGGTGCGTCCCGGACTCGCCCTGGATGGTGATGGTGATGGGCGTGGCGCCGCCGGCCCTGGCCAGCACCCGGATCAGGCGGGTGACCTGGCACTGCAGGGACCGTGGCTCCATGCCGGGGCCGTATAGGTGCACGGGGATGATTCCGGCCCGGCGCAGGCGGCGGACCTTTTTGCCGGTCAATTCCCGTGGGTCTAGTTCAAGTTCGATGGCGTTGGTGGTCATGGGAAAATGGTCTCCGGTGGCGTGAACACGGCCGTTCCCCAGGGCGGCAAACGGGGATAAGTGCTCAAGAACTGGTGGATTATAGCCGTCTAATAATAGCACCAGCCACCGGGAAAGTGAATGCCACGCGGGGGCGTGGCCTCGCCCAGCGGCGAACCCGGCAGCGGTGATTCTTGACACTCGGTTTATCATGGGTTTGAATCTGGCCGGAGGAAGAAGATGGCGTCTCATTCACTTGGGCTGTCCCTGCACGAAGCAGCGCGAAGCATGGGCGTGCCCTTCACCCATGAGAATGAACCCGAGGACCGGATGGTTACGGCCAACGGGATGAAATTCCACTATCTGGAGTGGGGTGACCCCGCCAACCCCACCCTGGTCATGCTCCACGGGGTCTCGCAGCAGGCCCACAGTTGGGACTTCGTCAGCCTGGCCCTCTCTCCGGCTTACCACGTTATAGCCTTGGACCAGCGCGGTCATGGCGATACCGAGTGGGCGGCCGACGGGGATTACTCCATCGATGCCATGCAGGCGGATATCGATGGCGTTGTAGACGCTTTGGGCCTGAACGATTTCAACCTTATGGGGCACTCCATGGGTGGGCGCAACAGCTTCATCTGGGCGTCGCGCCACCCGGACACCCTGCGGTCGTTAACCATCGTGGACACCGGACCCGAGACCCAACGCGCCGGTCAGGACCGGATCCGCCAGTTCCGGGAACTGCCCAACAACCTGGACAGTTTTCAAGAGTTCGCCGACCGGGTTAGG
>JACZXN010000075.1 GCA_022571575.1 Chloroflexota bacterium
GGTCTCTTTATACCGAAGAGCACCAACCATACCATACAATTCCAGGGGGATAAAACCCCACCCGTGCTATAATTCCGGCGCGTCTGGCCCCCTTGATTACATAACCTGGCAAAACCCAACGAAATTCGACAGATTGCCGTCCAGGCTGCTATCTGCGCCCCCTGGCCCGGGCTGGAGGAAAACGTCATGACCTCGTTAGAAAACTCCGCAGAAAACCCCGCAGAAAACTCCGCAGAAAAACCCGCAAGAAAACCGGCCATCGCGATAACCATGGGCGACCCCTGCGGCATCGGCCCGGAGGTGGTGGTGAAAGCCATGGCCGACCCCCAGGTTTACGCCGCCTGCCGCCCGCTGGTGGTGGGCAACGTCTACGCCATGGAGCAGGCGGTGTCCCTGACGGGCGTCCCGGTAAAGATCAACGAGGTGGAGATCAACGGGGCCGGCGGCGGTGGGGACGCCGGACTGGAGCCGGGGGTCATCGACGTTGTGGACATCCACAACCTGAACCCCGAGGACATCACCGTGGGGCGGATCAGCCCCACCTGCGGCCAGGCGGCCATGGAGTGGGTCACCAAGGCCGGAGAGCTGGCATTGGCCGGCGTGGTCGATGCCCTGGCCACCGCTCCCCTGAATAAAGAGGCGGCCAGCCTGGCGGGTTACAAGTCCATCGGCCACATGGAGCTGTTGCAGGAGCTTTCCAAGGCCAAGCTGGTGGCCACCATGCTGATGGCCAAGAACCTGCGGGTGGTCCACCTGAGCACCCACCGCTCCCTGCGTCTGGCCTGCGACCTGGTCAAGAAAGACCGGATCCTAGAGTACCTGAGGCTCACCCACGAGAGCTTCGTCAAATTCGGTTTCAAAGACCCCAGGATCGCGACCGCGGCCCTCAACCCCCACGCCAGCGACGGTGGCCTGATGGGTGACGAAGAGGCCCAGGAGATCGCTCCGGCGGTCGAGGCCGCCAAACGGGAAGGCATCAACGCCGTGGGACCGGTGCCGGCGGACATCATCTTCCACCAGGCCATCCAGGGCCAATACGACGTGGTGCTCTGCATGTACCACGACCAGGGGCACATCCCCGTCAAGGTCTACGGGTTCGAAGAGAGCATCACCGCCAACCTGGGTCTCCCCTTCGTTCGGACATCGGTGGACCACGGCACCGCCTTCGACATCGCGGGCCAAGGCGTTGCCAGCCACGAGAGCATGTTGGAGTGCATACGACTGGCGGTGGCCCTGGCCCAGGGCAACGGCCTGTCCGATTTCTGAACGGCCAACCAGGGTCCGTTAAAGGCCGGCAAAGGCCCCGTGCCAGCTACGGTGATATAATGGTGCGCAGCATTTCCCCGTGATTCCCGCCGGGCACGGACCGATCTCCCGCGGGGCACGGACCCATCCCTTGGTAAGGAACGGACCCATCTAATGAAAGTGGCGTTCATCGGTGGAGGCAAGATGGCGGAAGCCATCCTCCGCGGCGTCCTGTCCGGAAAACTGGCGGCCCCCAAGGACATCAGCGTGGGGGAGCCGGTGGCCGAGCGGCGCGAGTACCTATCCAGCCAGTTTGGCGTTGCCACCGACGCCGACAACCTGAGGTCGGCCCAACAGGCCGACCTGGTGGTGTTGGCGGTCAAGCCCCAGGACCTCGGCCCCGTGATGGGGCAGTTGAAGGGCCAATTAGATCCCCAGCAGGCTGCTCTCTCCATAGTCGCCGGGGCCAAGATGGACACCCTTTCCAATGGCCTGGGCCACAAATCGGTCATCCGCGTGATGCCCAACACCCCCGCTCAGGTCGGGGCCGGCATGACTCTCTGGACCTGCTCCGAGGGCGTGGACGCCGCCAAGCGGGAAATGACCAAGTCGGTGTTGGGGACCATCGGCCAGGAGATCTACGTCTCCGACGAGAAATACATGGACATGGCCACCGCCCTCAGCGCCAGCGGGCCCGCCTATGTGTTCTTATTCATCGAAGCGCTGATCGACGCCGGCGTCTACGTGGGCATGCCCAGAGACATGGCCCGGACGTTGGCCCTGCAAACGGTATTCGGCAGCGCCAAGCTGCTGATGGAAACCGGCATGCACCCGGCTGAGGGGAAAGACATGGTTGTTTCTCCGGGGGGCACCACCGCGGAGGCCCTGCGCGTGCTGGAAGACCGGGGCGTCCCCGCGGCCATCGTCAGCGCCGTGGACGCCGCATACCGAAAATCCATCCAATTGGGACAAGGGTAAAGGGGCTCTGATTTGGTAGGACTGCTCAATACGCTCTTGAACCTCGCCACCTTCGCCATCTTTGCCCGGGTCATCCTCTCGTTCATACTCCCCTTGACCGGACCCAGGCCCCATCCCATGCTCATCAGCATCAACAACCTGGTGAACCAGGTCACCGAGCCGGTCCTCGGACCCATCCGCCGGAACCTGCCCAGCTTTGGCGGCTTCGACCTCAGCCCCATGGCGGTGTTGATCATCATCTTCCTGCTGCGGAAATTCGTGGTATCCAATCTCTAGCCACGGGCCTCCGGCTACCGGCGTTGGTTCCATCTCCCCCGCCTTGACCCCGCTCCTTCCGGTTCATAAAATGGCCTCATATACTCCCTGATATATCCATTAACAATCGGCTACGTCGAAGCTGGACCTGGACCGAGATGCAACAACAAGAAATGTTGAAAGGCAACACCGAAACCCTGCTTCTGGCCCTTCTGGAGAACGAAGCCATGTACGGCTATCAGATCGTGAAGGAAGTGGACCAGAGAAGCAGTGGCTATTTCGCCTTTAAGGAGGGCACCCTCTACCCGGCCCTCCACCGCATGGAGAAGGCCAAGCTGATTGAGGGCCGCTGGGAAGACACTCCCAACAACGTGCGCCGGCGCTACTACCTGATCACCAGAAAGGGTCAACAGGCGCTGGCCGACCGGCTCACGGAGTGGCAGCGCTTCAGCAACGCCATGAACTTGATCATGCTGCCCCAGATGAAACCAAAGCCCCAGCCCAAGGCCCAGTAGGCGGACGCCATGCCATTTGAGGCCACAAACTACCTCTATTCCCTGGCCCGCCGGCTCCATCTTGATTCCGCTAAAAAGGACGAGATCATCCGGGAGTTGGAGGCTCACCTGGAGGACAAGACCGCCGAGTTGGAGGCTCAGGGAGTGGAACATGACGCGGCGATGGCCCGCGCCGTCCGGGAGATGGGCGCGCCCAACGCGGTCGCCCGGGGTATGTACGAGGTGCACAGCACCAGCGTGTGGCGGGATGTGCTCCTGGCGACGATTCCACACTTTCTGCTGGCATCGCTCTTTGCCTTACACCTGTGGAGCCACTACTTCTGGGTCTCCCTGCTGCTGATCGCGATCGTATTTGTGACCTGGCGCAATTGGCGGGCTGGAAGCCCCAGCAAATGGTCGTATTCCTGGATGGGGTATTCTCTGGCGGCGCCCGCGCTGTCCTGGCTGTTGTCTCTGATAACCCTGGGCTACGGCGCCTGGACCCTGCTTACCACCGGGCAGTTGCCCTTCAACGTGGTGCTCTTCTTTCTGCTCATCGGATACATACCGTTCTCCATGTGGATCATGGCCAACGTCATCTTCAAGATGGTGAAGAGAGACTGGCTGCTGGCTTCGCTTACCGCTTTGCCCTTCCCATTCCTCACCTCGTGGGTCCTGTTTCTGAACTGGCAGGGCGGGCTCTGGAGCGAGCACGCGGAACGGATGCAGGACACGGACACCGCCAGGGCGTTTATCTTCCTGGCCATGGCCGTGACCACCGCCGTCTTCTTCAAGGTGGGACCCCGCTTGCTCCGCATCGGACTGCTCACGGTGTCCACCTCCGTCCTGGTGATAATCACCGCCGCGTCGCTGCCGGTGAGTTTGAATGCGGTGGCCGTGATCCTGATGATTGTCGCCTCCCTGGCGTTCCTGCTCAGTCCCGCCATGTTGGAGTCTAAGATGGAACGCCGGCAACTCGAGGCCGGGGCCTTCGGCGAAGTATCGGACAATTGGCCGTCGGACGAAACATAGCAACCCTTGGGGACACCGGCCGCCGTTTTTCTCATGACTTGGCCGGGAGATGGAACAGCGCCGCTGCCCGCGATGAGCCGGTCGCCGATGCCCGGCCTACCCCGGCGTCCCCGGCGTCAAAGACATCCAGCCCCCAGGTTCCATCCGTTGCCCGGACCCGGACGGGAATCATTGGACGATCGAATGAATAACGACGTGGCCTTGCTGCGCAGGGTTCTAGACCAGGACCTGGCCATCGCCCAGCCGCGCATGCCGGAGCAGCCGCTGTTGGTCGCCATGTGCGGCCTGCCCGGCACGGGCAAATCCTACTTCGCCGCCAAGTTGACCGAACAGGTGCCCTTTCTCATCCTGGAGACCGACCGGCTGCGCAAGGTTCTGGTCGAACATCCCAAATACACCACCGCCGAGCACCGCCGGGTGTTCCGTTCCTGCTACCAACTCATCGAATACTATATCGCCAACGGTTACAGCGTCCTATTCGACGCCACCAACCTCAACGAAGAGTTCCGGACTTATCTCTACGACATCTCGGAGTCCACCGGCGCGCCCCTGGCGGTTGTGCACGTCACCGCGCCCAAGGACACGGTCCGCCGCCGCCTGAAGCAGCGCAAAGCCGAACGGCACGCCAACACCTATTCCGACGCCGGATGGCTGATCTACACGCGGCTGGCCCCCGTGGAAGAACCGGTGCGGCGGGAGCACTACGCGCTGGACACCTCGAAGAACATCGCGCCGGTGCTGGACCGGGTGGTCAGTTGGGTCCGGTCCGGCGGCCAGATCAGCGTAAATTCAGAAACAGGTGCATAGCCTCCATGACAACCACCACGACGCGAAAATCCAGGGCATCCAAGGCCAAGAGCTCCACCAAAGCGGCCAGGCCCACCGAGCCCGCGGTGTTGGAGATTGACGTCGAATCGGCCGACATCGTGGGCATCGACACCCCGGCCCTGGTGGTCAACCTGTTCCGGGGCGTTAAGAAGCCCGGCGGCGCCACCGGGGCGGTGGACAAGGCCCTGGGCGGGGTCATCACCCAGTTGATCGAAGAGGGTGAGATCAAGGGAGCCACCGGGGAGACCACGCTGATCCACACCCTGGGCAAGATCAAGCCCAAGCGGGTGCTGGTGGTCGGGCTGGGGCCCCAGGACAAGTTCGATGTCCAGGTCGTGCGCCGGGTGTCGGCGGAGGCCGTCCGGTTCCTGCGCCGCAAGGGAATCTCCAGCGCCGCCACCATCGCCCACGGAGCCGGTATCGGAGGGCTGGACCCCCAGCAGTCCGGACAGGCCATCGCCGAGGGGGCCCACCTGGGCCTCTATCGATTTGGGACCTATCTGACCAAGAACAGAGATTCCACCACCGAGTTCCACAGACTGACGGTCGTTGAGTTGGACAAGGCGCGGGCCAAGGCCATCGGCGCCGGGGTTAAGCTGGGTTCCACCGCGGCCCGGGCGTCCATCGTCGCCCAGGACATGGTGAACGAGCCGGCCAACCACATGACCCCGTCCCGCATGGCCGACGCCGCCCGTAAAGTGGCCGAGGAACAGGGTTTCAAGCTCCAGGTGCTGGACAACTCCGAGATGAAGAAGATGGGCATGGGCGCGTTCATGGGCGTCGCCCAGGGCACCGACGAACCGGCCAAGCTCATCGTCATGAGATACGAGGGAGACCCCGGCAACCCGGAGAACAACCTGGGCCTGATCGGCAAGGGGATCACCTTCGACACCGGCGGGATATCCCTGAAGCCCCCCGCCGGAATGGAGGCGATGAAGGGCGACATGGCCGGGGGCGCGTCGGTCATCGCCGCCATGCAGATCATCGGGCAGACCAAGCCCAAGATCAACGTCCTGGCCGTGATCGCGGCCACCGAGAACATGCCCGGAGCCTCCGCCCAGCGTCCCGGAGACGTGGTGCGGGCCATGAACGGCAAGACCATCGAGGTGATCAACACCGACGCCGAAGGCCGGCTGGTGCTGGCCGATGCCCTGTGCTACGCCCGGGAGCAGGGCATCACCCGTCTGGTGGACGTGGCGACCCTGACCGGGGCCATGGTGACCACCCTGGGCAAAGCCTGCACCGGGATCATGGGCAACGACGAAAAGCTGGTCCAACAGACCATCGACGCCGGGAAAAAGACCGGCGAGAAATTCTGGGAACTGCCCATGTTCGATGAATACAAAGACCTGATCAAGAGCGACGTCGCCGACATGAAGAACAGCGGCGGGCGTCAGGCCGGCTCCATCAGCGCCGCTCTGCTGCTGGCCGAGTTCGTGGATGGGGCGGCCTGGGTGCACCTGGACATCGCCGGCACGTCAACCGCGGACAAGGCCTCCGGCTACCTGGTCAAAGGGGCCACCGGCGTGCCCGTGCGCACACTGGCCCAATTGGCCATGGACCTGGCCGCGAACCCCCACGACGAGGGCGCTCCCAAGAAATCCAGAAGCAGATCCAAGGCCAAGTAGCGGAGGCGTACCGTGACCAGTTCTTACGACACCATCGGCCGGTCCGTGGGCCGGGCGGAAGGCCCGGCTAAAGTCACCGGCCAGGCCATATACCCCGCCGACGTGAGCCTGCCGGGCATCCTGGTGGGCAAGTGCCTGCGCAGCCCCTTTCCCTACGCCAAGATCGTGGCCATAGACCCGGACTCAGTGGCCGCGGCCCGGCGGTTGCCCGGCGTCCACGCGGTGTTGACCGCCGCCGACATCCCGCCTCATCTGGTGGGCAGGATGCTCCGGGACCTGCCCATACTGGCCCGGGACGTGGTCCGCTTCGCCGGCCAGAAGGTGGTGGCGGTGGCCGCCGAGGACGACGACATCGCCGAAGAGGCGCTGAACCTCATCGAGATCGAGTACGAAGAACTGGACCCCATCCTGGACCCGCTGGATTCCATGAAGCCCGGCGCGCCGGTCCTTCATCCGGAATTCAGCGGATACGCCGGCATCCCGGACGGCCCCCAAGAGCACCCCAACATTGCGGGCCAGGCCACCTGGAAGCAGGGCGACGTGGAGCAGGGCTTCGCCGAAGCCGATCTCATATTTGAGCACACCTTCCGGACCAATCACCAACACCAGGCCTACATCGAGCCCCATGCCTCGGTGGTCTTTCTGGACGACGGGGGGCGGGTGCAGACCTGGGTGAACAGCAAGATGCCCTTTCAGGTGCGCCAGCAATTGTCGGAGGGCATCGACATGCCCACCGATCGGATACGGGTCAACCCCACCACCATCGGCGGAGACTTCGGCGGCAAGGGTAGTTTCATGGACAGCCACCTGGGTTTCTGGCTATCCAAGACCACCGGCCGGCCGGTGCGCATGG
>JACZXN010000076.1 GCA_022571575.1 Chloroflexota bacterium
TTGGCCCAATCACTCCAGGTCGATGGTCACGATGCCGTCGTAGCCTTCGGGCGGCTCGAACCCGGCCACGGTGGAACTGCCGCCGCCGTAGGGGATGGCGGCGTAGCCGGATGCGGAGCACCACTCCAGAACGGCCTCCACCTCCCGCTCGTTATGGGGACGGGCCACCACGTCGGGCGGGTTGGGGAAATCCAGGTTGAAGGCCCGGACGCGGTCCCGGAAGCTGCGTCCGTAGGTATGGACCGCCCGGTCGTGGTCGTCGCTGCGGCAGATGGCGGCCAATGACGACGGAGGCGCGATACGGGGCTTGCGCAGGGAAAGGTCCGACGGTCTGGGAGGTGTCACCGGGGTCAGATCAACATTGTACCGTTTGGCCAGCGCCCCGGCCGCGGTCTTCATCTGCTCGGCGGTTGGCTCGTCCGGCTCCATGCCCCAGGCCCAGAAACTTCGCTTGGCCATGACCGTCTCCTATCTGCTCCCTCTGGTAGCCAAGATGAGTCTAGTCGGCGTTGCCAACCGTTCGTGGTGAGCCCCGTCGAACCATCGCCGCGCCAAAGCCAAGATCCTTCGACAGGCTCAGGACGAACGTAAGGCCGTAACGGCCATCTCCAAAACGAGAACCTAGTCGGCCATCTGGAAACGTTCTGACTCGGCCGGTTTGGCCCATAGCTCGTCAGCCCCGTGCATGGCCGTGGCCCGCTCGGGGCTGGCCCTCCAGGCGTCATAGATGTCGTTGGAGTCCCAGGTGACCAGGGTGGAGATCTTGGTGGGGTCGCTTAGGGAGATGAAGGTCAGCCGGTTTCCGTAGCCTGGGGCTTTGCTCTGGGCCAGGCCGTTGCCGTCCAACAGCTTCTTCGCCTCTTCGATCTTGTCGGGTTTCGCCCAATGGTGAGTGAGTACGCCGATCATCGCGTGGGACTCCTGAAATAGCTTAGGTCCGGTCCGGCGTGGCGTTGCTTCAAAATTGATGGTAGTGGCCCGTGGGATTGCTCCATGAAAGCCTTCCCCTGTCACCCTGAGAACGCCTTCCTCTGTCACCCTGAGTGAAGCGAAGGGTCTCGTTGCTCTCCAGGACCCGGTCTTCACCGTAAAACGAGATTCTTCGGCTGACGCCTCAGAATGACAATTCTGACGAAAGCCGGTCCGCAGGCACGAGTATATCACTTGTCCGGGCCGTCTTTGACCTTGAGCAGACGCCCGACGGCGAAGGCGATGATGGCCGCTCCGGCGCTGAGCACCGCGCCCATCTTGGCCGGGTCTTGGAAGGCTGGGTCATCGTAGGCTTTACCGGCCACGAACAAGGCGACGGTCAGTCCCAGGCCCGCGATGATGGAGGCCACCAACAGGTGCTTGCTGCCCATGCCCTGGGGCAGGGGGAAGCCGAGCCGGGTGCCCACCCAGGAAAAAAATGTGATCCCCACCGTTTTGCCGACGATCAGCGAGATCAGGACGATGAACGTCACCTGGGTGATGCTGGCGAAGGCGACACCGGCGTTGAAGAAGGCGAAGAAGAATAGGCCGAAATCCACGGGCAGCTTGAGCTGGTGCTCGAAAGCGTCCAGGGGAGCATGGCGGTGGTGGGACTCCGATTCCCCCTTGGGGGTATCAGAACTGGAGGGTTCCGGCGGAGCGGCCCCGGCTGGAACGGCCTCCCCGCCCTGGGGATGGATGTGCTCGAACTCGTGTTCGTCCTCTTCGAACAGCCCGTGGGCTGCCTGGGGCCCGGGCAGAAAGGGCACGATGATCACCAGGGCCAGGGCGGGTTCGATGGACGACTTGACCAGTCCGACCCAACTCAACCCCCCGGCGATCAGGATGTAGACCGGCCAGTGGCGGACACCGAAACGGCGCATGACGTAGGCCACGGCCATGCCGCCAACCACCAGCAGCAGCCACGAAGGGGCCACGGGGTGTTCCGGGTCGGGGTAGAACACGGCGATGATCCCCAGGCCGATGGCGTCGTCGGCCACCGCCAGCAACAGCAGGAAGTTGACCGCGGGGTGGGAGGCCCCGAAGATGATGCGGGCCACCAGCCAGGCCAGGGCGATGTCGGTGGCGGTGGGGATGCCCCAGCCGTTGGCCACGATGCTCAGTTCGCTGGACCCGCCGTAGAAGACCCAGGCCAGCAGGAAGAACAGCCCCGCCGGCCCCACGACCCCGCCCAGGGTGCCCATCAGGGGATTGATGGCCTTGCGGACGGGGTTCAGCGCCCCGCCGGGCAGCACCGACTCGGTGATCTCTTTGGTGGCGATGCCAAAGAAGAACACCATGAAGATCTCGTTGACGAGGAAATGGACCGTGACCGCCTTGCCGAAGATCTTGGTGCTGTCGCCGAAGATGTGGTAGTCCACCATCTCTTCGTAGGAGTGGATATCGATGTTGGCAAAGACCAAGCCGGCGATCACGCCGATGATCAGCGGTATGGAGAATTGCTGGAGGATGCTTATGTGATGTCGGCGGAGCAGACCACTACCCTGGATGATCGATTTCGGGAACAACCACGTATTTCAAGATAGAATCAAGATGGATCAGACCGGAGCGGATCCAGGCTGCCACCAGCGCCCACGGGCGCAGACGCTCCGGGGATTATATCACCGTGTACAAAGCCGGTAACCTTGCGGTTCCCAGCCTCGTGAGGAGGGTCCGTCAGGCGTGGCTCAAGTTGACAACCCATAGGGCCTTTGTTACTATCACGGGCAGCCTGGAGACATAGTTTCCGGGCTGATTTGGGCTTTTGGCCCGGCCTTTCAACGGCCAGGAGGAACCAACCCCGGTGGCTTTCGTAAACGGACTCAAATGCCGCGAGTGCGGCAGGGAATACCCGGCGGAACCCCTGAATGTATGCGATTTTTGCTTCGGGCCTCTGGAAGTGGTCTACGATTACGCCACCATCTCCGAAGTGATCAGCCGCGACAGCATCGCCAAGGGCCCCCTCAGCATCTGGCGGTACAAGGACCTGCTTCCCGCCCAGGGCGACGACCCCGTGGACATCATGGCGGGCTTCACTCCGCTGATCAAGGCCAAGGGCTTGGGCAAACGGTTGGGCCTCAACAACCTGTACATCAAGAACGACAGCGTCAACCCGTCGTTCTCCTTCAAGGACCGGGTGGTCTCCGTGGCCGCCACCAAGGCCCTCGAGTTCGGCTACGACACCATAGCCTGCGCCTCCACTGGAAATCTTGCCTGTAGCGTGGCGGCCCACTGTGCCCGGGCCGGTGTCCGCGCCGTGGTCTTCATACCCTCCGATCTGGAGTGGGGCAAGATCGTCGGCGCCGCCATTTACAACCCGGTGCTGGTGTCGGTCGATGGCACCTATGACGAGGTGAACCGTCTCTGCAGCGAGTTGGCCGACGACTACCCCTGGGCTTTCGTCAACATCAACATGCGTCCCTACTACGCAGAGGGCAGCAAGACCCTGGGTTACGAGGTTGCGGAGCAACTGGGCTGGCGGCTGCCGGACCACGTGGTGGTGCCCTCGGCCTCCGGCGCCATGTTCACCAAGATCTGGAAGGGCTTCAACGAAATGGCCTGTCTGGGCCTGCTGGAAGGAGTGGAGGCCAGTTCCTTCGGCGTGGACCAGAACACCGTCCATCACCCGGCCGTGACCACCAAGATGCACATGCAACAGGCGGAGGGCTGTTCCCCCATCGTAACCGCGTGGGCCAACAAACAGTCCCAGGTCATTCCAGTGCGGCCGAACAGCCTGGCCAAGTCTTTGGCCATCGGGAACCCGGCAGACGGGATCTACTCTCTGAAAGTGATTGAGAGGTCCGGCGGGTCGGCCTATGCGGTCCCGGAATCGGATATAGTGGATGGTATCAAGCTGCTGGCCGAGACCGAGGGCATCTTCACCGAGACGGCCGGCGGCGTGACGGTCTCGGGCCTCAAGCACCTGGCCAAGTCAGGGGCCATCAAACCCGACGAACTGACCGTCGTTTACATCACCGGCAACGGCCTCAAGACCCAAGAAGCGGTGGAGGAAGTGGTGCACCCACTCTCCATCAAGCCCAGTATTCGCTCCTTTGAAGAAGCGTTCGATGGGGTGAAGTAGGCCCAGTATTCGCTCTTACGAAAAAGCGCTCGATGCAGCAAAATAGAAGGGTAGTTTCCTGGGGTAAATAGCCGGGAGGTGTTTGGGCATGGGTAAGCAGAGGGTCAAGTTCACCTTTGTGGACGACTTGGTGAAGCAACCGGTGATTTACGAGTTGGGCCAAAAGTTCAAGATCGTGACCAACATCCGACGGGCGGACGTGGGCGAAGAGATGGGCTGGGTGGTCCTGGAACTGGACGGTGAAGAGCCGGAGATTAAACGTGGGCTGGAATGGGTCAGTTCCACGGGGGTGAGGGTGGACCCGCTTGGCGGGGACGTGATTGATGGATAGGAGTTAGTTCTGCCCTGGGTGTCCAAAGATGGGGCGTAAAGATTTAGGAGGGTTCCCAGATGGGTGTCATGGTCCGGATTCCGACGCCGTTGCGGAAAATGACCAACGGTCAGGCCAAAGTAGAGATGGAGTCCGCCAATCTCGGGGAGTTGGTGGAGAAGTTGAACGGCGAGTTTCCCGGATTCAAGGACCGCTTGGTTGATGAGAACGGAGAGCTGCGCTACTTCGTGAACATCTACCTCAACGGCGAGGATGTCCGGTTCATGGACGGGCTGAACACCTCCACCAAAGAGGGTGACGAGATCAGCATAGTCCCGGCGGTGGCCGGCGGCCTTTAGCGATCCTCTCGCCCGCTCCGGAACCCCTCCCAAGACCCTCGCCTGAATCTGGCTAGCTAGCCGCCCCGGGTTTGGAGCCATTGCTCCTTCTGCCGCTGCCGCGCGGCCTCGTCGGTTGGCTGGTAAACGTCCAGGAACTCTCTGCGGAAAACGTCGAACCGGTCCGCCAAGACCGCCGCCCTGATCCGCTCCATCAGCGCCAGCACGAACCGCAGGTTGTGGATGCTGGCCAGGCGCAGTCCCAACAGTTCCTTGGCCCGGAACAGGTGCCGCAGATAGGCGGCTGAGTAGTTCCGGCAGGTGTAACAGTCACAGGTCTCATCCAAGGGCCCCTGCTGCTCCGCGTACCGGGACTTGGCGATGTCCACCCGGCCCTCCGGAGTGAACAGGCTTCCGTTGCGGGCCACCCTGGTGGGCAGGGCGCAGTCAAACATGTCGATCCCTCTGGCCACACCCTCCACCAGGTCCTCGGGAGAACCCACGCCCATCAGGTAACGGGGCTTGTCCTGGGGCAGAAGGTCCGTAACCTGCCCGGTGAACCGGTACATCTGCTCTTTGTTCTCGCCCACCGCCAGACCGCCGACCGCGTAGCCGTGGAAGGGGATGGCCGAGATCGCCCGGGCCGACTCGTCCCGCAGCTCGAAAAAGGCGCCTCCCTGGACGATGCCGAACAGGACCTGGCCCGTGGCCGCGCCGTTGGGTGACGCCTGGTGCGCGTCGAAGCATGCCTGGGCCCAGCGGTGGGTGCGCTCCATGGCCTGGCGGACCTGTTTCTCCGTGGCCCCGTAGGCGATGCACTGGTCGAAGCACATGACGATGTCGGCGCCCAGACCTTCCTGGTTCGCGGTGGCCAGTTGCGGGGTGAAGTTGTGCTCGCTGCCGTCGATGTGGGAGCGGAACCGGATGCCGTCGTCGGTTACCTTACGCAGGGGCCCCATGCTGAAAGCCTGGAACCCACCGCTGTCGGTGAGTATCGGCCCGTCCCAACCCATGAACTTGTGCAGGCCGCCCATCTTGCGCACGGTTTCCACGCCGGGCCGCAGGTACAGGTGATAGGCGTTGCTCAGGACCATCTGGGCCCCAACCGCCTTCACTTCTTCAGGGGTCAGCCCTTTCACCGTGGCCTGGGTGGCGACGGGCATGAAGAAGGGCGTGAGGGCTTTGCCGTGGGGCGTCTCAAGTTCGCCGGCCCTGGCGCCGCCGTCGGTGTGCTGGAGCTGGAAGTTGAACTTTGGTCTTGGCATATGGCAATGGTCCCGCCTGCGACGGGTGGTATTCTGTTACCGAGAATGCTGGCCGGCCCAACCTATGGTATCGCCTGGGCGTGGAGCGGCACAATACCGGAGCGGCTGATATACCGGCGCCCAGACCCCCTGCCGGAAGATTTATGAATGAATTCTTGACCGATCTCAGCGCGGACAGCCCTCTGCTGTGGGCATTATTCGTGTTGGGTGTGATCGCGGCATCCGCCCTGACGTTGAGCGTGGTCTCCGGCCTGTTGTTGCGGCTGGGCGCGGCGGTTGCCTCGTCCATCGGGCGGCGCAAGACGCCGAATGGTGGCGCGGCCAACGGGAACACGGTGGGAGGGGACGATGTGGTTTCCTAACGCCGAGGTAACGATCAACCCGGCGTTGTTGGTGTTCCTCGGGATCATCGTAGGCACCCTGGGAGGGTTCTTCGGCGTCGGAGGCGGTTTCCTGATCACGGGCGGGTTGCTGGTGTTCGGAGTGCCGCCCTTGTTCGCCGTGGGCACCGGCCTGACCCTGGTCATGGGGACGTCCCTGATCAACACCCTGAAACACCGGCGCATGGGCAATGTGGATTTCAAGCTGGGCATCATCATGGCCGTGGGTTCGGTCCCTGCCCTGTACGGGGCCCAGCAGGTGAACCAGCAGTTGGAAGAAGCGGGAGTGGCCGGGCCGGTGATCCGGGTGCTTTACGTGTGCTTTCTGGCGGTGTTGGGCTCGTTCATCCTGTACGACCACTGGCGAGTCGGGCGCCGGGGGACTGGTACGGCGTTGGGATCTTCAGATGAGGTGTCGACCGCGGGAGTGGCCCGATGGATCCGGCGGCTGGATATCGGCCCGCGTTCCGTCTGGCTGCCTGGGTTCGGCAAAGTGTCAACGGTGATCAGCCTGCCGGTGTCGGGCGTGGAGCGCATCTCTTTCTTCGTGCCGGTGCTTCTGGGGGCGGTGGTTGGTTTCTTCGCCGGCATATTGGGAGCGGGAGGGGCGTTTATCCTCACGCCGATGCTGATTTATTTCCTGGGCATCCCCACGGTGGTCGCCATCGGGACGGGGTTGTTCCAGGTGATACTCACCGGGTCGGTGGGCACCTTTCTATATGCGTTCTCCGACCGTGTGGACCCATTGATGGCCGTGCTGATGCTGGCGGCGGCGGCCCTGGGCGCCCAACTGGGGACCAGCGCCACGCGGATAGTTGAACCGGCGCGGATACGGTTCCTCTACGGACTCATTGTCCTGACGGGCGGGGTGGCGGTGGCCATGGAGGAGGTGTCCCAAGCGGCGGGTGTGGACGTCCTTTCCACGCTGGCCGCGGTGGTGCTGCTTGGCGTGGGCGGCGCGATGT
>JACZXN010000077.1 GCA_022571575.1 Chloroflexota bacterium
ACGGCGGCGAGCCGGTGGTTGAAGTCTCCGGAGAGGGCGCCGGTGAGCTCGGTACGGGGCGGGACAACCTGGTCCACCGGTCCATGGAGTTTCTGTTCCACGAGGCCGGTGAGGAAATGCCCGTGGTCCGCATCCGGTGCGAGAACGACATTCCCCTGGCTCGGGGCATGGGCAGCAGCGCCGCGGCCATCGCCGGGGGCCTGGTGGCGGCCAACGCCATCTGTTCAAG
Source organism: Chloroflexota bacterium (assembly GCA_022571575.1). The sequence continues at coordinate 230 of JACZXN010000077.1, forward strand.
GGCTTTTCCGGACCGGAATTTCACGGCCAACGACCTGCTGGAGATGGCGGCCACCATCGAAGGGCACCCGGACAACGTCGCCGCCGCGGTGATGGGCGGGATGCAGCTGGTGGTCGTGGACCACACGGAAGACGGCCGGAAGCTCTACACCGTGCCGGTGAACGTTCCTCCGGGGTTGCGCGCCGTGGTCTTCGTTCCCGACGTTAGGATCGCCACCGAAGACGCACGGGCCGTTCTCCCGGACAAGATACCCATGGCCGACGCGGTGCATAACATGGGCCGCGTTGGGCTTCTGGTGGCCAGTATGGCCACAAACCACCTGGAGTATCTGGCCATCGCCACCCAGGACCGGCTGCACCAGCCCTACCGTCAACCGCTGTTCCCCGCCATGAAGGTGATCTTCAAGGCCGCCCTGGATGCGGGCGCATTGGGGGTTTTCCTATCCGGCAGCGGTTCCACCATCCTGGCCTTGACCCAGGGGAGGGAGATGACGGTGGCCTATGAGATGGCGGAAGCAGCCCGCCAGGCTTGCGTTGAGGGCAATGTCCGCGTCACCCAGCCCACGGTGCGCGGCGCCCACCTGAGCACCCCGGAATAAATCCGACATCATGCCACCTGTAGTCCACAAATACGGCGGGTCCCCATCATGGCTCTCGTAGTCCATAAATACGGCGGGTCATCCATGGGCGACGCCGCGATGATCCAGAACGTGGCCCGCCGCATCGCCGAGGTGAGAGAGAGCGGGACCGGCGTGGTGGCCGTGGTTTCCGCCATGGGCGACTCCACCGACGAGTTGATCGAGCTGGCCCATTCTGTTTCCGACCATCCCAATCCCAGGGAGTTGGACCTGCTGCTCTCCACCGGCGAGTTGGTGTCCTGCACGCTGTTGACCATGGCTCTGGGGGACCTGGGTCAGGAGGCGGTTAGCCTCACCGGTTCCCAGGCGGGGATCCATACGGACACCAGCCACGGCCGGGCCCGGATCGACCGGGTGGACACGGCCCGGATGCAGAAAGAGTTGGCAGAGGGCCGCATCGTCGTGGTGGCGGGATTCCAAGGGATCACCGAAGACGAGGACATAACCACCCTGGGGCGGGGTGGCTCCGATACCACGGCGGTGGCCCTGGCGGCGGCGCTGGAGGCCGACCGGTGCGAGATATACACCGACGTGGACGGCATCTACACCGCGGACCCCAAGATCGTCCCAGAGGCCCGCAAGCTGGACGAGATCGGCTATGAGGAGATGCTGGAACTGGCCAACTACGGGGCCAAGATGAACCCGCGGTCCATCGAACTGGCTGCGGTTTTCAAAGTGCCCATATACGTGGCTTCCAGTTTCAACCATACTCCGGGAACACTGATACACGGCAATGCGGACAAGAAAAAGATGGAAAACAGAATCAAAGTAACGGGTATAGCCTGCACCACCAACGTGGCCAAGATCACCGTGCGCAGCGTTCCGGACCGTCCCGGCGTGGCCGCCGCCCTGTTTGAGCCCCTGGCCCAGTCCGGGATCAGCGTGGACACCATCGTCCAGAACACCAGCGAGGACCGGACCACCGACATCAGCTTCACCGTCAGCGGCACCGATCTGCCGGCCGCCCTGGCCAAGGTCGAGGTATGGACCAAGGAGATCGGCGCCGCCGGCCTGGTCAGCGAGGCTAACCTGGCGGCGGTGAGCGTCGTCGGTTCCGGGATGCAGCACACCCCGGGCTATGCCTCGCGCATGTTCCGGGTGCTGGCCGACGGCAACGTGAACATAGACATGATCACCACCTCCGAGATCCGCATATCCTGCATCATCAAGGAAGAGCAGGCCGAGGAAGCGGTGAGGCTGCTGCACCGGGGCTTTCGATTGGACGAGCCAGAGTAGCCTGGTGGACGAGCCAGAATAGCCCGTTGGACGGACCAACCTGGATTTCCCGGCCCTCAGCCCATAGGGAGCAGGCCCCTTGCCTCAGCCATTTCTGTCGATCGTGATTCCGGTGTTCAACGAAGAGACGCGGATCTCGGACACTCTCTTCCAGGTGATTGAATACCTGGCGGCCCAGGATTACCAGTGGGAGGTAGTGGTGGCCGACGACGGCAGCCAGGACCATACCGCCCGGTTGGTGGGCCGGGTGATCGTGGAACACCCAAACGTCCGGATCCTGCGCCTGCCTCACCGGGGCAAGGGATGGGCGGTGAAGAACGGCATGCTGGCGGCCCAGGGCGAATACCGCCTGTTTTGCGATGCCGACCTGTCGGTCCCCATCACGCAGGTGGAGCGCCTGCTGCCTCCCCGGGGACCGGGCTCAGACATCGTGTTGGGCTCCAGAGAAGCCCCCGGCTCAGCCCGGATCGGCGAACCGGCGCACCGTCATCTCATGGGCCGGGTCTTCAACCTGCTGGTGAGCCGGCTGGCTGTGTCCGGCCTGTCCGACACCCAGTGCGGGTTCAAGTGCTTCCGGGGAGAGGTGGCCCAGGACCTCTTCCGGCGGCAGACCATGGACGGGTTCTCTTTCGACGTCGAATTGCTGTATCTGGCCCGCAAACAGGGGCTGACCTTCGCGGAAGTGGGCGTGGACTGGTACTACCGGTCCGAGAGCAAAGTGCGGCCCGTCCGGGACTCCTTGGCCATGACCCTGGACCTGCTGAAGATACGCTGGCGGCACCGTAATCCGGCGTAGTCCTTTTCGTATCGACTCAGCGTGTTGACCCCTGAAACCGGGCGGTACGGCCCCGGAAGCGCCGCCGGTTCGAGGCTGTTGGCTCGAAGCCGGCGGGAATCTCAATATTCCACGTATTTTAGGGCTTGACCTTTGGCGTGGCGATAGTGTAACTACTAGTTAGATACCAGGCACAAACCGAGCCTCGGCAGATCACTGGCCGGCCGGTTAACGATCGGCCCTATCGGCATATCGCGTTCAATAGCAATCAAATTTTTCGCGCGAAACCTTGGCGGACTCAACGTAGCCTCTCCAAGGAGTCCGGTCAACGGGTATGCGGCGCCGGGCGGGAGACGGAATGGACTCGGAAGCTATACAGACACCCGGCAGCATCCGGTTGAAGCGAAACCTCGACCGAGAGGCGGTGACCCTGGCTCTTAATGGGGAGTGGGAGCGCGCCACCGAGGTCAACAAGGCCATCTTGGAGCTGTTCCCCAACGAGGTTGAGGCCATGAACCGCCTGGTAAAGGCGCTGATTGAGGTGGGTAGCTACCTGGAAGCCCGGGTTGTATTGGACCGGGTCTGTGAGGTGGCCCCATACAACAACATCGCCAAGAAGAACCGGGCCCGGCTGGACCAGTTGACCGCCGATCCGGACTCGGTTAAAGCTGGCGCGGGCGATTCTCGCACCGGCAAACGGGCCAAGAAAACCGCCGGAGCGCCGCATATGTTCATTGAAGAAAGCGGCAAATCGAGCATCACCGTCCTGCGGAACACGGGAGGGAGCAAGGCTGTGGTCCACGTTGCGCCCAGTGACCGGGTCGTCCTGTCTCCGGAAAAAAATACGGTGACCGTCCGGACATTGGACGGGCATCTATTGGGTCAGGTGGAGCCCAGATTGGGCAAGAGGCTGGCCGGGCTGATGGACGGGGGGAATAAGTACACCGCTGCCGTCGTGGCGGTGAACGAAGAGGGGGTCTCGGTGATCATCCGGGAGACCTTCAAACACCGCGATCTGCAGAACATCTGCTCCTTCCCCACCAAGGTCCCCACCCAGGACAAGGAAGAAGACCAGGTATTCCACGATGAGGCAGCGGCCCCGATCACGCGGGAAGAAGACGCGGACGATGATGACGAAGAAGAGAACATCATCGATGAAGACGAGATTGACACCGGCTGGTCCGAGGACGAGTGAACCCGCCTTACCGCCCCCATGACCCCGGCGCTGCTTGGACCCAGGCGGGCTTGGACTGGGGCGTGCTTGGACTATCGAAGGCTCCAGGTATTGATGATTCCGTTCTGGTCGCCGATCCACAGTTGCAGCGCGATGACCACGGTGTTGCCCTCGTCGTCGGTGGCCGTCACGTCGTAGACGTCTTTCACCGACACCAAGGCCGTGGGCCAGCTATATCTGTCCTCGGAGAATGACCCGCCGCCGAAGTCCACCAGAAGATCGCTCCAGTAATTCCCCTGGGTGATGGTGGCGGTGGTGGAGAAAATGAGGGTTTTGGCCGTGCCGGAAGCCACCGGGACGTCTGGGCCGAAGTTCCAGGTTAGCCGCTGACGGTCGACCTGGCTGACCTGGTGAAACTGTGATGGGGCGTCGGTGATGTCTCCGGTGAGGCTGGTGGAAAGGTAGGAAAAGCCCACCGGCAGTAGGTCGATGAACCCGGCGATGGTCAGGTCTTCGGTACCGATGTTGTCCACCTTGATGGTGAAGTCGATGTCGAAGGTATAGGTATAAGGAGTGGTGCTGGTGTCGGTTGACACAAGAACCGCGGATTGCACGCTCTTGCTCACCACTACCGCTTCGCCGGGGCACAGGCCGGCGCCGGGGCCTATCTGGACGATGGCCGTTTTGCCGCTCCTGGTCTTGTTTCCGCCGGGCACAACCTGTACCTCATTGCAGTAGGCGCCGGGGTTCACACTGGTGACTGCGGTGAAGGTAAGGGTGACCGCCTCGCCCGGCTCGATGGAGGTGCCCGAAGCCATGTCCCACTCTATCTCGCTTCCCGTGGGACATGGACCGTCATCGGGGACTATGGTCTGAGGGTCCATTCCTGGCAGGGTCAACTGGTCTGCGGGGGCGCTGCAATCGTAGGAGAACCCCGGAGGCAGAGTCTCTTCGATCTGATTCAGAGTGGTGGCGGTGCTGTCCCGGTTGATCACCGTGATGGTGTAGGTGATGGAATCGCCGCCATTGGGATTGGGGTCTGACACGGTTTTCGAGGTCTGGAAGTTCCTGTTGCTGTAGGAAGAGATTGGCGGGATGGTGATCAGAGGATTTCCCAGCGCGTCGGTGGTCGAATCGGGAGGCAGGGTTGGCTGCTGGGCCACCCTGATGGTGATGCTCTTACCGCAGGGGTCCACAGTCTCAGTGGACGTGGCGCCCGAGGGGTCGTCGGGGTCGATGTTGTCCGCCAGCCAATTGGTCCAGCGTGTGCTGTCCGCCAGCAGGTAACTGAGGTACTCCGCCACCGCCAGGCCGCAGTATTGCCGGTGCACGATGCCGGTCTTCACCCGGGCGTCGATGCTGGTGTTCTGGGCCAGGTTCAACGACGCCGTGATGAGGGGTACGGAGAAAAGCAGAAACCCCAGCGCGGTCAGGATGGCTATGCCGCCCCGTTGCCCATTCAAGCTGGACCGGATCAATCGAGTTTCCTCAGGTAGGTCATCAGGTCCAGGCTATCGGTGGCGCCGCGGTCCGCTAGAACGTCCATCTTCGCCCGGAGTAGGCTCCCGCAGAGGGTGAAGCTCAGCGAATCCGCCACCACGCGCCCGGCCATGGTCAACGGTGATCCGTTGTTGTCGAATTCCCGCAGCAGTTCGTCTCCGGAGACGCTGTAGACGACGTTGTGGGGGCTGCCAGAGGTATCGGTCCAGGTCAGGGTCACCCGCTGCACCGAAGGGTTGGGTGTGCAGGTGAGACGGTTCACGCCGCCGGCATCCAAAACGTCCGTGGCGTTCAGCGCATCGCCCGCGAACCAACTGCCGGCATGGCGGACCTCTCTGACCGCCTTGACATCGTCGGTCCAGAACCGCTGGATCGACAGCACCTGGAACATTCCGGCCCCGAATATTCCCGTCACCACCGTCAAGATGCTGATCGAGACCAGCAATTCGATGAGGGTGAACCCCCCGGAGGCTTCCACGATGCGGCGGATCGGTTTCATCGGTCACGGCCCTGTACGCAGGGATTCCAAAACAAGGATGTTCCGGCCGTCTCTGGTGACGGTCACCACCACTTTCTCGATGGAGCCGCTTAAGCCGTCATCGGCCACGTAGGTCTGCGCGGCGGCGCTGACGCCAAATCCGGGTGGCAGGGTGATATTTAGGCTGGAGTCATCGGCGATGGAGGTGTAGGTGCCCGGCGGCGGCACGTACGAGAGGCTCGATACGTACTCCATCTGATTACGGGCCAGGTTCTCGGCGACGGCGCTGGCTTTGACGCGGTCGCTGGAGGTGTGGGCCGCGCCCACGCCCAACAACACCGCTGTTCCGGCCGATGAGAATATCGCCAGGGCGATGAGTGTTTCCAGCAAAGTCACGCCCAACGAGTTGAACGCCGCGGACCGGAAACGGGCGGCCACCGTCTTCGCTGGCAAAGTTACGCCCAAAGAGTTGAGCGCCGCAGACCGGGAACGGGCGGCCAGCGTCTTCGCCGTCAGTTTGCCGGGGGAAGGGTGACGGCTCATCAGGGTTTTCCGGGCGTTGCCGGTTTTGATCGGGGCATCGTGGCTGGACATGGGGCATGTCTCGGGCCGGGGATGGCGAAGGGCCGGTAAATGGCGTGCCCGGGGCTGGCTGGTCTGGGTCCAGCGCCGGCCCCAGGCGTCAGAGGCTATTTGTTTATGGGCATGACCCGCTGCTCGCCGCCACCTGGGTTAGAATCCTGCCCGAGGTGGCCCAGGTGTAACAGTAGATGGTGGTGGGGTCGCGCAGATAGGAGCTCAAGGTCTGGGTGCTGGAGGAGTCGTCGTCGAAGTCGAAGCTATCGGTGATGAAAGCCGCGCTTGATCCGGCGGTTACGGAGAGCAGGGTGGTGTCAGCCATCATGGTGTCGATGGCTGATTGGATGGCATCCCACTCGGCGCTGGCGGCTCCGGTTTCGCCGCGGCCGGAGAACTGGATCACCAGGGGTACGATGACCGCGGCCAGAGCCACGATGATGCCCACGACAACCAGCAGTTCGATCAGGGTGAATCCCTTTTGGTTCTCTGATCCTCTCCCCAGGGTTTTTTTCAGGATATTTCGCATCTGACTTTTTCTCCTATAGGGTGCTCATGGCGTCGGGTCAAGGTATTTCGACGTTGCCCTGATCACCCGGCGATGTGACCGCCCCGGTCTGTGATCTGACTCGGTCGTCCGGCGTGCCGGCCGTCACCGTTGGAGGGCTTATT
>JACZXN010000078.1 GCA_022571575.1 Chloroflexota bacterium
CAGGGGTCAGGCCCGCTGCTAAGATTCAGCCTTGGCGGCGGCCGTTTCAGCCGCTTCCTCTGCATCTTCCTGGGCCTTAGCCCGCTGGGTTGGAGGTATCCAGGCCGTTTCCTTCTGGAACTTGTGACCGATCTCCAGCAGCACGGGCAGGTCCACCCGGCTCCCGTTGCGGCTAAAGGTACTCATTTCGTGCTCGTGGGTCATCACGATCGCGTCGAAATTACACACCTCGACGCAGATCCCGCATAGTATACACCGGTTGAGATTGATCTCGAAGCTATCGACGATCTTTCTACGGGAGCTTTTCCCCTCTTCGTGAAGGGGGTTGTCCTTCATCGTCGACGACATGCACTGGGTTGGGCATTGACGGATGCAGACCATGCAACTGGTGCAGAACGGCTCATCCACGTCGCCGTCCCAGGTTAGGGCGGGGAAACCCATGAACCGGTCCTTAACCGGGGTGGGCTCGTCTCGGCGCCGCAGCAGATTGCCGCTGTCCGGGTATTGGCGGGTCACCGGCGCCCGCAACCCTTTCATGGTGGACACCAGGGTCAAAACCAACCCTTTCAGGCTGTTAAGCATTTAGTTTCCTCCCGCCTGGGCCTGCGTCGATTCCGGGTTCGGCGCCCGGCGCTGGGCTTCCAGCGCTTTCTGCCTGCTCCGGACCTGGGCCACCAACCGCTTGGGGCCGGTCAAACGCTGGTAGATCAGGTAACCGACCACCAACAGCCCGGCCGACGACATGGCGGTGAGGGACCACGCCGGCCATCCGTAGAATTGGTACACGGCGGTCATAACAACCAATAGGAACGACATCGGGACCATGACCTTCCAGGCAAAGGCCATCAACTGGTCGATGCGCAGCCTCGGGAAGGTGCCGCGGATCCAGAAGATCACCATGATGACCAGGTAGACCTTGAACAGGAACCAGATGATCACCCAGTCGCCCGACAGCCACGGGCCGGACCAGCCGCCGAAGAACAGGATCACGGTGAGGGCGGCGATGGCGAAGGTGTTGATATATTCGGCCAGGAAGAAGACCGACCAGTGGGCCCCGCTGTATTCGACGAAGGGCCCGCCGACGATCTCGGACTCGGCGAAATAGATGTCGAAGGGGGTCCGGCCAACCTCGGCCAGACCGGCGATGAAAAAGATGACCAGCCCCAGGGGCTGCACCAGCATGAAGATGTAATCGTCCTGGGCGTTGACTATCTCCCTCATGTCCAGAGACTGGGCCAGCATGGCCACCGAGATGGCCACCATGATGATGGGTATCTCGTAGCTGATGAGCTGGGCCGCCGCCCGCAGGCCGCCAAGGGTGCCGTATTTGTTGGCCGAGCCCCAGCCCGCCAACACCAGGCCCAGGATGCCGACGACCGAGAAGGCGATGATATAGAAGAGGCCCAGGTCCAGGTTCTGTATCACCGCGTTCTGGGCGCCGGGGATGGTGACCCAGATCATGAACGCCGAGACGACGACGATGATGGGGGCGACCCAGAAGATGGCTTTCTCCGATGACGCCGGGATGATGTCCTCTTTCAGGATCAGTTTCAGGGCGTCGGCCATCGGCTGCATCAGCCCCATGGGGCCGGTTCGGGTGGGTCCCAAGCGCCGTTGGAGCCGCCCCAGGATCTTCCGTTCCAGCCAGGTCAACGACAGCACCACGATGGACAGGCCAGCGAACAGGAGAATCAGCCCGACGACGATCCAGATGACGTCGTTCAGGGCGATGGCCAACAAGACAGGCTCCGGCATCAGCGGTCCACCTCCCCCAACACGATGTCCAAAGCCCCCAGGATGACCACGGAGTCGGCGATCCAGGCGTCTTTCATCATGTGACGCAGGGCCGACAGGTTGCAGAAAGAGGGCGGCCGCACCTTGACCCTATAGGGCCGGTCGGTGCCGTCGCTGATCAGGTGGACGCCTATCTCTCCCCTGGGGTTCTCCGCCCGGACGTAGACCTCGCCGGCCGGCGGGCGGATCAAGCGCCGTCCCAGGGACGAGACAACCTCGCCCTCAGGCAGTTGGTCCAGGGCCTGTTCGACGATCCGCATGGACTGGTAGATCTCCTGGATCCGCAGGTAATACCGGTCCCAACAGTCGCCGTCCAGCCCCACGGGCACGTCGAAGTCGAAGCGGTCGTACACCGAATAGGGCGCCGCCTTCCGCACGTCGTAGTCCACGCCCGACGCCCGCAGGCACGGCCCGGTCATCCCGAAGTCGATGGCGTCTTCGGCGGAGATCACGGCGATGTCCTTCAACCTGGCCAGGAATATCTCGTTGAAACTGAGGAGTTTGTCCGACTCGTCGGTGTCTTTTTTGACCAGCTTCAACAGGTCCCGCACCTGGGGTACGAAGTCCTCAGGAACGTCCTCCTTCAGGCCGCCGATGCGGAAATAGTTGTGCATCATCCGGGCGCCGGAAACGGACTCGAACAGGCCCTGGATGCGCTCCCGCCCCCGGAAACAGAACATGGACGGTGTCATGGCGCCGGCGTCCAGTCCCATGGTGGCGATGAACAGCAGGTGGCTGGCGATCCGGTTCAGTTCGCAGAGGATGACCCGGATGTATTCGGACCGGTCCGAGACCTTCAGTCCCATGAGCTTCTCAACCGCCCGGCAGTAGACGTGCTCGTTGTTGAAGTTGGCGATGTAGTCCATGCGGTCGAACAGGGTGATGACCTGGGCGTACTGTTCGCCCTCGCACAGCTTTTCCGATCCCCGGTGGAGGTAGCCGATGTGGGGCTCCACGTCCACGATTCTTTCGCCGTCCACCCACAGCACCATGCGGAAGACGCCATGGGTCGAGGGATGCTGCGGCCCCATGTTCAGCAGCATCTCCACGGGTTCGGCATTGCGGATCGTGTCTCTGGAAACCTGGGTCATGATTATTCGGACGGACGGCCGATGAACCGGATCTTGGGATCTGGGGCCGGCTCTACTTCGTTGCTCATCCAGAGCTCGCCATTCCCGTCATCCATGAAGTAGAACCCGGCTTCGATCAGGGTCTCGTCCAGCGCCTCCAATTTATCGCAGTCTTCCAAGTATTCCGCCACCTGGCGGCGCAGGGCGTTCTTCGCGTCCTCCGCCGTGTCGCCGAACCCGGTGATCAGCAACTCGGGACATACTGCCTCGTAACCGGTCCCGGCCCTTGATTCTTCGATCCGGTAGACGATGCGGTCGAACGACGGTTGCTTGGCGGATTTGCTTTTTCCCGCCCCGGATTTCGGTTTTTTAGCCACGCTCACTCGCCGTCGGGCGCTGGCTCCGCCTCGACAAACTCCAACTGGAGTTCCGTCTCCTCATCGACGCCGAGATAGCCGGCGTCGGCCAGAACGCCGCCCAGGGTGTCGGTGCCATCGTGGGCCTCGATCCAGGCCCGCATGGTCTGGATCAGGTCGTCTTGGGCGGCTTCCAGGGATTCGCCCTCCCCTTCCAAGCCCAGATCTTCGATCCGCACCACGTACCGGGCCTCCTCGCGGTCTATCTTGGCCGTCAAGACCAACGTGTCCATAATCCTCTAAAACTCCTGGTATTCGTTGAACGGAAAATCCCTGCGCCCCGGATACCCCTCGAACCCCTCGTATAGCAGCAGGGGGGCCAGGTTTGGATGGCCGTCGAAGCTCACGCCGAAGAGGTCGTGGGCCTCTCTCTCATACCAATCGGCGGCCCGCCACACCGGGGTAACCGACGGGACGGTGGCGTCTGAGTAGGGCACATCGGTGCGCAGGACCAAGGTGCGCTCCGGTTCCAAGGACTGGAGCACATAGACCATCTGAAGATATTCGGAGTAATCCACGCAGCTCATGCAGAGCAGCATCTTGGCTGCGATACGGGGGTCGTCCTTGATCAACCGGCAGGCTTGCAGGGTGTGTTTCTTCTCGATGCTCACCTGGGGGATATCGTCCAGCGCGCCGGGCTGGGGGTCAAATTCCTTGAGGACCTCCAGATAAACGTCCAGCAACTCCCTTCCCGCGGGAGTCAGGGCCGCCAGTGGGTCGGCGGCCGGTTTTTCTTCGCCGTGGCCGACTGGCTTGGGAGTCTCCGTCGCCGCCGTTGGCCCGGTCGCCGCTGTCGGCTCGGTAGACTCTGGGGTGGTTTCCTGATTCTCTTCGTTCTCGGCCACTATTTCCCGGCGTCCCGCATGATCTTTTCTTGGAGCTTCAGGAAACCGTACAACAGCGCTTCGGGCCGGGGCGGACAGCCCGGCACGTAGACATCGACTGGAACGATGTGGTCGACGCCCATCACCACGGAATAGGAGCGGTAGTAGGGGCCGCCGTTGGTGGCGCAGCTACCCATGGCGATCACCCACTTGGGCTCGGGCATCTGCTCGTAGAGCAGGCGGATGGGGTCGGCCATCTTCTTGACCACCGTGCCCGACACGATCATCACATCCGACTGCCGCGGCGAAGGCCAGGTGACCACGCCGAAGCGGTCGAAGTCGTAGTGGGCCATGTAGGTCGACATCATCTCGATGGCGCAGCAGGCCAGTCCGAAGGAAAGGGTCCAGAGGGAGGACTTGCGCGCCATGGCGAACAGTTTGTCGGTGGAGGTGGTGATGACGCCCGGTATCTTCCCGGCGGTGACCTGGTCGTACAGACTGGGGCCGGGTTGGTTGCCGGTTCCCCCCGTTCCCCCGGGCCCTATTATCATTTCTCCCATTCGAGGACCCCTTTTCTCCAGGCGTAGACGATGGCGAAGAAGAGCACTCCCAGGAACATCATCATGGCGTAGAAGGGGAGTGAGTTGGCCTGGTTTATCTTTTCATCCATGAAGATCACGGCCCAGGGAAAGAGGAAAACCGCTTCAACATCGAAGATCAAGAACAGGATGGCGAAGATATAGAACCGGACGTTGATGTTGGACCAATTGTAGGGCGTGGGCGGGATGCCGCATTCGTAGGTGGTCAGTTTGGCGTCGGAGTGACGCCGGGCGGAGAGGATGCGGGAGGCGGTGAACATTCCGACGATGGCCAATGTGGCGACCACCGCGGATAATGCCACCGCGGTCCAGTTCTGCGTGAACACTTCGGGGCTAAATGCTTGGACCATTATCGTGGGGAAAAAGACCTACCACCGCAGCGTCGGCAGGGTGCCGGTGGATTGGTTTAAATAGACTCAACGGTGCTCAAAATATACCATTGGCCACCAAAGAGTGTCAACGAAATTCGACGCGCGGCGTAGCCACATTCCGTCGGCACGTTCAGTCTGGAAAATCAGTCTTCTTGGATGGCCCGGAGTTGGGTCGACGAGATGTCCTCCCGGAACTGGTCTTCGGGCAGGCCGCTGAACAATGGCTCGAAACCCTGGGGAACCGGTACGTCTTTCAGGGTTTTGAACGTCCCCTGGTCTTCCCGGCCCGCCACCAAGAACCTGGTCCCACCGGCCAACATCTCCGCCAACGCAATCATCATGGCGTCACGGTCACCGCCGTCATCGCCGTAATAACGGGAGGCCACCAGGCGGACCGCGGTGTCCCAGCCCACCACAAAGGTCCGCCCCGGAAATAGCCGGGCCTTCTTGAAGAAGGTCTCGGCCCTGGTGAGCACCACGGTCTCGTCATCCGTGAACTGGGCCAGCCTTTTCAGGACCTCCTCCTCTTCCAGGACCGGCTTGTCCACGTTGGTCACCGACAGTTCGAAGCCCACTTCGGTCCCCAATATATCTTTCGCCGCTTGAGCCAGACCGCGGTGACCCTGGTGCACCGGGCTGAAGGAGCCGGGCAGCAACGCGGCAGGGGCCGTTCCTTCGACCTCCAATGGGTCCGAACCGCCGCCGCGAGCCACCACCCAGTCCGCTTCTCCGGAGAGTAGTTGGGCCAATGGCGAAGGGTGCTCTGTTCGCTCGATCTGAAGCGAATCGCCGGGGGTCAGGCCCAGATCGACATCTGAATCCAGGCCCGAGAGCAGCATGAGGGCGTGGACCAAGAGGCGGCTGACCATCTCCTCCTCGCCGGCCCGGTCCCGCAGGCCCTTGTGCAGGCGCAGCGAGTACAGGGTGTTGGAGCGTTGGTCCCAGGCGGACACAAAGGCGCGGTGCTCGCCGCGTTTGGGCCGGTCGGTGGCGATGGTGGCGGCGCAGGCCAGTCCCACCGGGGGCGAGTTGTCTTCAAGTTGCAGCTTGGCCTTGCGGAAGGCGGCCCTGGCCATGTCCCTGGCGGTCTGGGCCGATGCCGACTGTTCCGGCTGGGAGCCCAAGAAAGCGCTCATGGACTCGCGGCCGTAGGGCACCAGGGCCTCCAGGATGGTGCGGGAGGCGCCGGCCACTCCCAGCAGCCAGGCCACCGCCTGGGTGCCCGCGCCGGAGACGGCCACCACGGCCTTGTGGGGGGTGGCGTGTATCTTCTCTATGTGTGGACGGATGTCTTCCATGTTGTTGGTTGGCGCAGGGGGTACGCCCCCATCCTAACCTTCCCCCGGAGGATTAGACCTTGTTTCTTGGCTGCCACGGCTTGTGGCTGATATCGTCCATGGTGGCGCGGGAGGTTGCGGTCTCGGAGGACTGTTTCTCGTTCCAGCGGGCCATCCACTCCGGCGGGAGTTGCCGGCGGGCGTCCCGCCACCAAAGCGGGTCGCCCTGGGCCAGGGTCTTGCCGTCCAGAACATCGGCCAGGAAGCAGGTCATATCGCCGCCGTCCATGGCGTTGATCACCCGGCAATCAAGAAATCCCCAACATTCCTCCAACACCGGGCTGCCCGATGACTTTTCCCCATAGACCACCCCCGAAAGCTTGTCCCGGTCCCGGCCCGACACCATGCCGAAGTCGGATATTAACTGGAGTTGGTCTTCTTTCAAAAAGTTCAGGGCAAACGCGCCACTCCGGTAGATCATGTCGTGGCTGAAGTTGCTCTTGTAGATCTGCACCGCAACCCGGGGCTTGGTGGGGACGATGGACGCCGCGCCGATGGCCACGGCAATCTGAACGTTCCGCCTACCCTGCCAGGCGCAAGAGACCGCGGCCAGAGGCGACCACAGGTGGGTCATGATGGCCTGGACGCTGCGCTGATCCGTGCTGCTCTGGTCCATTAAATCTTGGCCTCTAAACCTTGACCTCAGGCCCGATTGTTCCGAGGCCTATTTACCAGTCGGGGGAGTGGTCTTCGGCGTTGTTGTTGGTCAGCCGCCGCTGTTCCGACCCGTCGGCGTTCATCACGAAGATCCCCCCCGGGCCGTACAGGTGGGAGACAAAGGCGATGCGTTTGCCGTCGGGGGACCATACCGGGGTCAAGTCGTCGGCCTCGTTACTGGTCAGACGG
>JACZXN010000079.1 GCA_022571575.1 Chloroflexota bacterium
GCAGCCTGTGCTTGGCGTTGCCGGCCGTGGGCATGAATTTCACCAGCGCCTCGCCTGAAGGATATAATCTGGATGACGAGTCGGTGGAACGGGCACGGGCACGGGCCAAGGGGGCCTCGGTCCAGGTGCGGACCCTGACCGACCCGGCGGAGGCGGTGGCCGGGGCCGACGTGGTGTATACCGATGTCTGGGCCAGCATGGGACAGGAAGCTGAAACCGAGGTCCGCCGGGCCGCCTTCGCCGGCTACACCGTGGACCCCGATCTGATGAAGCGGGCCAACGCCGGCGCTCTGTTCATGCACGATATGCCGGCCCATTACGGAGAGGAGGTCCCGCCTGGCATGTTGGAGCATCCCCAGTCGGTGGCCTTCCCCCAGGCGCATAACCGCCTGCACGCTCAGAAGACCATCTTGGAATTTCTACTCTCCGAAAACCAACTCCCAGGAAACTAACTCCCGGAAATCTAACTCACAGGACCGGCTCCAGCCGCATGCTGGATGTTGGCCACGGATCGGTGTTGATTTGTCCATACCCATAGTCGCAATCATAGGCCGGCCCAACGTCGGCAAGTCGTCACTCTTCAACCGGATCATCGGCCGGAGGCACGCCATCGTCAGTGACGTGGCGGGCACCACCCGCGACCGCCTGATGGCCGACGCCTGGTGGGACGACTACCATTTCATATTGGTGGACACCGGCGGGCTGGAGTCCAATCCCGATGGCGAGATAAGGCAGATGGTCCAGGAACAGGTGGAGATGGCGGTGGCCGACGCCGATGTGATCATCTTCATGACCGATGTGATCGACGGCATGACTCCCGCCGACATCACCGCCGCCGACATGCTGCGGTTCACCGAGAAACCCGTGGTGCTGGCGGTTAATAAGGTGGACAACGACATGCGGGAGTACGGCGCTCCCGAGTTCTACAGCCTGGGGATGGGCGACCCAGCGGCCATCAGCGCCTTTCACAACTACGGCATCCACGATCTGATGGCACGGGTAACCTCGTATCTGGAGCCAACACCCTCGACGATCGACGACGACTTTCAGGAACTGGATGAGACCGCACCGTCCTTTCAGCAGGGCGCCCTCAAACTGGCCATCGTGGGCCGGACCAACGTGGGCAAGTCCAGCCTGTTGAATGCGATCTTGGGGCAGGAGCGGTCCATCGTGAGCACGGTGCCCGGCACCACCAGGGACGCCCTGGACACCGAGTTCGTCTACAACGGACGCGAGGTGGTGGTCATCGACACCGCCGGGATACGCCGCCCCGGCCAGGTGTCAAAGGGGATCGAGAAGTACAGCGTGATGCGGGCCGTGGGCGCGGTAAACCGCAGCGACATCACCCTCCTGGTGACCGACGCATCGGAGTTGGCCACCGGTCAGGACGCCCACATCGCGGGCCTGGCCTGGGATATCTGCCGCGGGCTGATCGTGGTGATCAACAAATGGGACCTGTTCGCCGAGGAGGGCGTCGGCGCCCGGTACCGGGCCGCCGCCACCGTCCGGGAGCGGCTCCACTTCATGCCCTACGTGCCCATCTGTTTCACGTCGGCGCTGAACGGCGAGGGGATAAAGGCGTTGATGGACACCGCCCAGGACCTCTGGACCGAGCGCATGAGGCTGGTGCGGTCCCGGGACCTGCAGTTCATGTTGGCCGATGCTCTATCCGGCCACCAACCTCCGGTGGTGCGAAAACACCGGGGACAGAGTGTCCAGATAAACCGGCTGCAACAGGTTGGCATAAACCCGCCCACCTTCCTTTTCACGGTCAACAACCCGGAACTGGTACACTTCACCTACCAACGCTATCTGGAAAACAAGATACGCGACACCTTTGGCTTTGACCGCACCCACCTGAGACTGGTGTTCAAGCGTAAGTAATCCGCCCAGCGTCTTTTGATCCCGGCGACCAGACCGCCATGAACCGACCTTCCACATCAATCATCATTCAGGCGGTAGCCTTACCCTTCATCATAGCCGGGGTGCCCGTCGTCCTGATCACCATGAACGGCCAATCGGAATCGGCCCAGTATTTGGCGGTGATGCCGCTGGCCTATCTGCTGGGGTCCATCTCCTGGGGCTACATGCTGTTGCAGTGGAAGATGGGCGTGGACGTCCGGGAATATGGCAGCGGACGCACCGGGATGTCCAACGTTCTACGCACCGGCGGAGCCATAGCCGCCGCCGTGGTGCTCACCCTGGACATAGCAAAGGGGGCGATGGCGGTGCTCATCGCCCGGGCCGTCATCGGCACCACCGCCGCGGAAGTGACCGCCGCGCTGATCGTGTTGGTGGGCCACAACTGGCCCGTGTTCCTGCAGTTCAAGGGAGGCCGGGGCATCCTGACGGCGCTGGGAGGGCTGGCGATAATGGCCCCGGCGGCCGCCATAGTGGCCACCGCCACATTTTTAATCATCACCGCGTGGAGCAGATATATCTCCTTGGGCTCGGTGATCGGCGTGATGATTGGGGCGGTGGCCGTGCTGGCCCTGGCGCTGGCCGGTTGGCACTCGAACACCTACATGGTCTACGGGTTCATCGCCTGCGCCATGATCATCTGGCAACACCGGGACAACATCAAGCGCATCCGCCAGGGCAGCGAACGCCGCCTGGGCCGCCCCGCCACCAAGGTCGAGTGATCTCCACACTCGCCGGTCCGCCGCCTCGGCCGTCTGGACTCACCCCGTTTTTCTCAATAAAATAGATGCGTTCAGTCCCATGGCCGGCCTGCGGCCCCTTCTTGCGGATTTTTCCGGCGGTCTTTATTTAATTGAGTGATCAAGCGGCCATCATCGGCGCCACCACCTGGGGGACCACTCTGGGCATCCTATTGGCCCAGAACAAAGTCCCCGTCACCCTGCTGGCCCGCACCGAGGCCGAAGCCCAGGTCCTGGCCACCGAACGGCGCAACACCCGGTTCCTACCCGACACCCCATTCCCAGATCGCCTGAGCGTAACCAGCCAACCCGAGTCCGCCCTTCAGCAGAGCGACTTGGTGATAATCGCGGTGCCCTCGGACCGTCTGCGGGAGAACCTGCGGCGGATAACGCCCCATCTCCGGGCTGGGGCCATCGTCCTCAGCGCCACCAAGGGCCTGGAGCTGCCCACCGCCCGGCGGATGAGCCAGGTGCTGGAAGAGGAACTGCCCGCCGGTTTCCACTCGCGCATCTGCGTCCTTTCGGGCCCGAACCTGGCCAAGGAGATCGTGCAGGGCAAACCGGCGTCAACGGTGATCGCCGGCCGCGACCCGGACGCCACGCAAAGGGCGCAGACCGCGCTCATGTCGAAAGCATTCCGGGTCTATACCAGCACCGACGTGTTGGGCGTTGAACTGGCCGGGGCCCTGAAGAACATCGTCGCATTGGGCGCCGGCATGGGCGACGGCATGGACACCGGAGAGAATGCCAAAGCGGCCTTCATCACGCGGGGACTGGCCGAGATGACCCGCCTGGGCATCGCCGCCGGCGCCGACCCCATGACCTTCGCCGGGCTGGCGGGACTGGGCGACGTGGTCGCCACCTGCTCCAGCCGTCTCAGCCGCAACCGGTACGTGGGAGAGCAGCTGGCCAAGGGGCGCTCCTGGCCGGAGATACGCGGTTCCATGGACAACGTGGCCGAGGGGGTGAACGCCACCCAGGCCGCCCTGATCATGGCCAAGGAACTGGGCGTGGAGATGCCCATCGCCGAGATGGCCTCAAGGGTGCTCTTCGACGGACTTTCCCCCCAAAAGGCCATGTCGGAGTTGATGGGACGGCCCGCCCGCTCCGAGTGGTAGACCCGCGGCCGGCCAAAGGGCGCTCCTGACCGGAGATACGCGGTTTCCGGGCTTTTGGGGATCTCCGGGAATCACCCTAGCGCATCTGCCCCAGCCGTAACTCCGGCAATCTCTCCAGCAGCCACGCCGCCGCCACCCTCCGGTGACAGGGCTCTCCCTCAGGCTCGAAACACAGCAGCGTCAGGTCCTCTTTCGGCTGGAGCGAACCCACCCAGTCCTGAAAGTCCGCTTCCCAGTTGTAGTTGGTCTGAAGCTCCTCCCGGTACCGCTCGGCGAGTCCGGAGAAATCCAGAGCTCCCTCCCGGTATTCGGTCAGCAATCGACGGGAAGGGTACAGGAAAGGCTGTACCTCCCACCGGGTCTTCTGACCCCTGGGGTGGGCCCTGGAGATCCGGTAGACCGTCCCCTGCCAATGCTCCGGGTGGTAGAAACTGGCGGTGTATAGCATGCGGCGCTTTCATTTCCGGGGCTGATTTTTCCGGGGCTGATTTTTCCGGGGCAGCCGATTCGGGGACTGCTGGCTCCGGCACTGCCGGTTCAGCGGTTCTCCGCCCGGCTGGGATCGGCCGCTTGGGGACGCCGAACGGCCTGACGCACCAGGAACAACGCCGCGCCCAAGACGATCACGCTGATATAGGTTATGGCCCGGTCGATCAGCACCAGCGCGGCGGCGGCGCTGGCCCCCAGACTGGAAAGACGCACCGCCAGGCCTCCGACGCCCGATTCCACGGCCCCAACTCCGCCCGGAGTGGGAACCAGGGTGAGCAGCGAGTTGGCCAGGGTCAAAAACACAACCAAGGCGAAGCTGATATCAAAGCCCAACGCCCGCACCACCAGATACATCCGCCCGATCTCCGCCATCCAGGCCAGCAGGCCCCAGACCGTGGCCAATGGCAGGCGCTGGAAACTGCCCATGGTGCCCTGGTGAAACCGCTCGTACCGGACGGCCATCCAGGCGGGCATCCGCCGCAACAACAGTTCTCTGGCCCAGGTCATCGCCGCCAGCACCATGGCCAGACCCACCACCAAGGACGCGGCCAGGGCCAGCACCGCCCAGGCCACGTTGTTGCCGTTGCCCAGCAGGAAAGGCGCCGCCGCCATCATCAGCGCCGCCACCAACACCATGTCCAAGGTCCGCTCGGCCAAGATGGTTCCGATGGTCCGGGAGAATGACCCGTTCTGCTCGTCCCGGTAGAGGTAGGCGCGGTAGGCGTCCCCCAAGCGGAGCCAGCCCACCGAATTGGCGAACCAGCCCAGGAGCACCAGTTGGCTGCAGTAGAGCACTCCGGGGATGGCGTCGCCCGGCGCGGCGGTGTTCTGCAACAACAACCGCCACCGGGCCCCCCGGAATAGGAAGGTGGTGTAGTGGACGATGAAGGCCAGGGCCAGGTACCAGGGGTTGGCGTTCCCAACCCGGTCCCAGGTGGCGCCCAGGTCAACGTCGAACCGGGTGATCACGAAGACGAGGAATAGCGCGGCCAACACCAGGGAAACGAGGGCCGGCAGCGACAGGACCCGCCGCAAGACTGACGGCGGCGGCCCCGCTCCGTCATGAGGGCTTTGGGGGTCCCGGTTTTCGGCCATCAACTTGCGGCGCAAGACGACCGGGACAGGGGCATGATTAGCGAAGTTCCTTGGGCAGGGTGAACGTCACGTCCTCTTCGACTCCAGACAGCATGGTCACCTTATCGGGGGCCAATGCCCGGATCACGCTCTCAACCAGCACCTCCGGGGTCGACGCACCGGATGTGACGCCCACCTTTTCCTTGCCGTCCAGCCATGACGGGTCTATCTCTTCCGGCCCGTTGATCAAGTAGGACGGCACGCCCAGAGACTCGGCCACTTCCCTGAGCCGGTTGCAGTTGGAACTGGTCTCCGCTCCAATGACCAGCACCAGGTCAACGCTGCCGGCCATCTTGGTGACCGCGTCCTGCCGGTTGGTGGTGGCATAACAGATGTCGTTGCGGATCACGGCCTCCGGGAACCTCTCCCTGATGGTGTCGATGGCATGAGCCGTGTCACCCACCGACAGCGTGGTTTGGGTGAGCACCGCCACTTCCTGATCGGGGTCCCAGTCGGAGAACTCTATCTCCGAAGTGTCGTCGATCAGGGTCATCTCCACCTGGCCCATGGTGCCCCGGACCTCCTGATGACCCTGGTGTCCCACCAAGACCACTTTCTTACCCTCGCGATGGTATTTCTTGGCCTCGTTGTGCACCCTGGTGACCAGCGGGCAGACCGCGTCGATGACTCTCAATCCACGGGCCTTGGCCTTCTCGAAATCCTCGGGCGGTGAGCCGTGGGCTGAAAAAACCACCAGCGAACCCTCGGGAATCTCCTCCACCGTCTCCACCGTGATGGCGCCGCGGCTCTCCAATTCCTCCACCACGTAGGGGTTGTGGACTATCTGGTGCTTGACGTAAACCGGCGACCCGAACTTCTTGAGACAGATATCGACCACGTCGATGGCCCGGACCACTCCGGCGCAGAATCCTCTGGGCGAACTGAGTAAGACCTCCACGGTCTGTCCTCCTATGTTGGACCGGGCGGGGCTCAACCCACGTCCGGCGTAGAGCGAGATGAAATTACGTACCATCTATTTACGATCGGGGTGACAAGAATGATAGCGTATGCGTCTGTTTTTTCATACGTCTCCAAGCCTGGCGGGATTCCCCTGAATTCAGCTTTTCCAGGTCCGACACCATCCCCCGACGCGTCGGGGTCGAACTGCGTTCGGAGCTAATGCCCTATGCTATAATCCCTCTTGCCCCAGCCCCGTGCCCGGCACAACTATGCCCGATTACGAGCACATAATCCTCGACAAAGACCCGGCGGAGCACATCGCCAGGTTGACCATCAACCGGCCCGAACGCAGGAACGCCCTGCACGACGCCGCGACCGATGAGATGGGCCAGGCCATCGACGACGTGGCGGCGGACGACGATATCCGGGTCCTGGTGCTGACCGGGGCGGGACACGCCTTCTGCGCCGGCGGCGACCTGAACTCCCTCAAGGGCGGCAGCGACCCCGGCATGATGGTGTCGGAAAACACCGACGACATCCGCCGCAGCTTCCGGCTGGCCCAGAGGATGATCCTGGGCCTGCAGCGCATGGAGAAACCGGTGATCGCCATGATCAACGGCGCCGCCGTGGGGGCCGGGTTCGACCTGGCCTGCGCCTGCGACATCCGCATCGCCTCTCCCAAGGCCCGGTTCATGGTGGCCTACGTCCGCATCGGCCTGTTTCCCGGCTTCGGCGGCACCTGGCTCTACCCCCGGACCCTGGGCAGCATGGGCAAAGCGGCGGAACTTCTTTTCACCGGCGATTTCATGGAGGCCGACGAGGCCTACCGGCTGGGCTTCTTGAACCGTCTGGTTGACGAGGATGAATTGGAATCCACTACAATGGAGATGGCGCGGAAGATCGCCGCCGGACCGCCCATCGCCAT